>NZ_JBKYMO010000072.1:0-17173 GCF_047302915.1 Massilia sp. CT11-108
AACTTGGGTTCCCGCGCAGGCGGGAACCCAAGTTTGTCGGCAGATCGCGAAAATTGGGTCCCCGCCTTCGCGGGGACGACGTATATGCGCTAACCAATCGACATCAAGCGTCCCCCGTCCCCGCCTGCAACGCGTCGATCACATGACGCGTCGAGCGCACCTTGCCCATGACGGGAAAGATGTGCCCGCAGGCGAACTCGTGCGCGTCCGCCGCCATGCTGCTCATCGCATCCTCGACGAAGACGAGCTCGTAGCCGCGGTCGAACGCGGCGCGCGCCGTCGACTCGACGCCGAAGTTGGTGGCGATGCCGCCGAGGACGATCGTCTTGATGTGGCGCCGGCGCAGCAACTGGTCCAGTTCCGTGCCGTAGAACGCGCCCCACTGGCGCTTCGTCACGACGATGTCCTGCGCCTGCACCTGCGCGTCCGGCGCCAGCAGCGACGCGTCCGGCGGTGGCGCGGGCGTGCCGGGTTTGCGCAGCGGCGCATCGGCCGGCGGCAGCTGCAACTGGTCGACGAGCACGCGCACGAAGATCACCATGCCGCCGCGGTCGCGCATTTCGCCCGACAGCAGCACGCAATTGCCCACCACCTGCTCGGCCGTGTACGGGGCCAGGTCGCGTTTCACATTACTGTTCTGCAAATCGATCAGCACCAGGGCGGTGCGGCCGATATCGATGTCCAGGTCGCTCATGTAAGATCCTCCTCGCCGCGCAGTATCCGCCGGCAGACGATTTGGTGGCGCCGGTTTCCGCTGTGCTAAATTTCCGGCATCATGCAAAGAACCGCCATCGCCGCCTTGTGCGTCCTGCTGGCAGGCTGCGCCAGCCAGCCCGCCCTCACCGACTACACCGTCAACTCGGGCGCGCAGCGTAGTAGCGCGCAGCAGGCGCTGTCGTTCGACCATGCCGACCTGAGCCTGCGCATCGACCCGGACAGCCGCAGCCTGCGCGGCGACGCGACGCTCACGTTCAGCACCGGGGCGCCGCTGGACAGCATCGAGCTCGACCTGGACCGCAACCTGCCCATCGACACCATCACGGTCGACGGCCAGCCGCTCGCGGCCGACCGGTGGCGCAACCCGGACGGCAAGCTGACCATCGATCTGCCGCAGCGCTTGGAGCCGGGCCGCCAGATCAAGGTGCGCGTGACGTACCACGGCGAGCCGCACGTGGCGAAACGGGCGCCATGGGACGGCGGCTTCGTGTGGGCGCGCACGCCGGACGGCAAGCCGTGGGTCGCGAGCGCCGTCGAAGGCGAAGGCTGCGACCTGTTCTGGCCCTGCATCGACCATCCGATGGGCAAGCCGAAGGTCGTCGACGAACACATCACCGTGCCCGCGCCACTCGTGGCCGCGGGCAATGGCGTGGCCACGGGCATGACGGAAGCGAACGGCTGGCGCACATGGCACTGGCGCGCAAAGAGCCCGAGCACGTACGGCATCGCCATCAACGTGGGGCCGTACGAGGTGCTGTCCGGCGAGTACCGCAGCCGCTACGGCAATACGATCCCGCTGCGGTTCTGGTACCTGCCGCAGAACAAGGCGCATGCGCAAGACCTGTTCTCGGAATTCCCGAACATGCTGGATTTCTTCGAATCGACGATCGGTCCCTACCCGTTCGCCGACGAGAAAATGGGCGTCGTCGAAACGCCGCACAAGGGCATGGAACACCAGACCATCAATGCCTACGGCAACAAATACGTCAAGACGCCATACGGCTACGACGACCTGCTGCAGCACGAATTCGCCCACGAATGGTTCGGCAACCAGCTCACGAATGCCGACTGGGACGACATGTGGCTGCACGAGGGCCTCGCCTCCTACATGCAGCCGCTGTACATGCAATACCTGCACGGCGACCAGGAATATTTCGCCGCGCTGATGCAGCAACGCGCGGGCATCCGCAACAAGGCGCCGCTCGTGTCCGGCAAGCACAAGCGCGAGGAAGACGTCTACGACCTCAAGCGCGGCGGTCCCGGCGGCGACATTTATGCGAAAGGCTCGCTCGTGTTGCACACGTTGCGCGGCCTGATCGGCGACGGCGCCTTTTTCCGCGCCGTGCGCGAACTCGTGTACGGCACACCTGACCCGCGCCCGGGGAATTTCTCGCCGCGCTATGCGACGACGCCGGACTTCATCGCCATCGTCCAGCGCGCGAGCGGACGCGACCTCGGCTGGTTCTTCCAGGCCTATATGTACCAGGCCGCGCTGCCCGAGCTCATGGCCACGCGCCGCGGCGACACGCTGGACCTCGCCTGGAAGACGGCCGCCAACACGCCGTTCCCGATGCCGCTCGACGTGCGCGTGGACGGGCGCACCGTCACCCTGCCGATGACGGACGGCCGCGGCAGCATCGCGCTGCCGCCGCACGCGACGGTCACGTTCGATCCGCATTCGAAGATCCTGCGGCGCGAGAGGCGGTTCGAGGTGTTCCAGCGCTATCAGGAACAGATGCCGAAGCAGGCGAAACCGCTAGGGTAATGCCTTGCCATCGACGTCGATCCGGCGCACTTGCCCCAGGTTCAGGGCACGGATCGGCGCCTCGATCTTGCTCATGTCGCCGACGACGATCCACACCGGCTGCCGCGGCAGCACGACGCGCGCCGCCAGCGCATTCAACTGCGCGGGCGTGACGGCCAGCGCCGTCGCCGTGTACGTGTTGTAGTAATCCTCGGGCAAGCCGTATTGCAGGATCGTTGCGTAGGCATTGCTGAGCTGGCTGACCGTCTCGAACGAGCCGGGCAGGCCCAGCGTCTCGTTCGCCTGCGCATCCTGCAGTTCGCGCGGCGTGACGGGACGTGCGCTGCCCAGCTCGGCATATTGGCGCGCCAGTTCGCGCAGCGCATCGGCCGTCTTGTCGGTCTGGACCGGCGAATCGCTGACCAGGATGCGCTGCCCGCGCGCCGCGACGAGCGACGAGCCGACGCCGTACGACCAGTGTTTATCTTCCCGCAGATCCATGTTCAGGCGCGAACTGAACGTGCCGCCGAACACGTCGTTGAGCAGGTTCAGCGCGACGGCATCCGGCGTGTTGCGCGGCGGCGCCAGCTGGGCGCCCACGATATTGCTCTGCAGCGCACCGGGACGGTCGATCAGGTAGATCGTCGTGCCGGCCGGCTGGTCGACCTTGGCGATCTCGTGCGCCGGCAGGGTGCCGGCCTTCCACGCGCCGAACGCGCGTTCCAGCAGCGGCGCCAGTTCGGCCAGGGTCGTGTCGCCGACGACGAGCAGGGTCGCATTGTTCGGCTTGAACCACGTGCCGTGATAGCCCACGAGATCGGCGCGCGTCATGCGGGAGACCGCGGCTTCCGTGCCGGTACCGGTCAGCGGCAGGGAATACGGATGGCCGGGGCCGTACAGCAGCGGCGGCAGCACGCGCAAGGCCATCAGGCGCGGCACCGTCTGCTCGCGCTGGATCGCGGCCAGCCGCGTCTTGCGCACGCGTTCGAAGTCCGCCTGCGGAAAGGCCGGACGCAACGCGAGGTCGGCGTACAGGCCCAGCGCCTGCGCCAGCGTGGGCTTGAGCACGTTCATGTTGACGAAGGCGCCGTCCAGGTTGATCGACGTGCCGAACGAGGCGCCCAGCGCTTCCAGTTCGCGGCTGATCTGCAGGGCGCTGCGCGACGTCGTCCCCTCTTCCAGCATGCGCAGGGTGAGGCTCGCGAGGCCGGGCAGCGCCTGCGAATCGGACGCGAAGCCGCCACCGAGCATCAGCGACAGGTTGATCACGGGCGCGCCGTGGCGCTCGGCCAGCACGACCTGCATGCCATTGGACAGCGTCGTCTTCTGCATGGGCGGCAGGGTCAAGGTTTCCGGATGGCCGGCCGGCGGGCCCTTGCCGCGGTCCACCGTGGACGCCCCCGCCGCGAGCCCGGTCGGGAATGGATCGACTTCCAGCACGTAGTCGCCGTCGGCCAGCCAGTCGAGCATGGCTTTGCGCACCGCCGCCGGCGTCGCGTCCTTGATGCGCTGCAAATAGAGCTTGTAGCAGTCCGGATTGCCCGTGTACGTGGCGCAGCGCGCCAGCACGTCGCTCTTGCCGCCGAAGCCGCCCACACGCTCGACGGCGCGCGCGTGCTGCGCGAGGATCGTCGTCTGCGCAAGCCGCAGCTCGGCGGCCGTCGGGCCGGTCTTCATCAGCGCGCGCAATTCCTCGTCGGCCAGGGTTTCCATGCGCGTGACGTCGGCCGCAGGTGCGCCCGGCTTCGCGGTCAGGTTGATGCCGAACTGGCCGGCGATTTCGTTCGAATCGTTGCCGGTGCCGACCGACGTCGCCAACTGTTCCTTGACGACGAGGCGCTGGTACAACCGCGACGTCTTGCCCCCGCCCAGCACCTGCGCGGCGAGGTCGAGCAGCGGTTCTTCGGGCGTGTCGGCGCCCGGCACGTTCCACAGGCGATAGATGCGCGCCTGCGGCACGCGGTCCTGGACCTGCCCCCGGTGCGTGCCGCTGCGCTTCGCGACCCACGCCTGCTGGTGGGCCTGCGGCGGGCCCGGAGGAATATCGCCGTAGTATTTTTCGACCTTTTCGCGGGCCTGCTGCGGCGTGATGTCGCCGGCCAGCACGAGCACCACGTTGTTCGGGCCATAGTGCCCTTTGAACCAGTCGGTGACGTCCGTCATCGACGCGGCATCGAGGTCGGCCATGGCTCCGATCACGGTCCATGAATACGGGTGGTTGGCCGGCCACGTATTCTCCGTGACGACCTGCTCGACGATGCCGTACGGCTGGTTCTCGCGCTGGCGCTTTTCGTTCTGGACGACACCCCGCTGCAGGTCGAGTTTCTTCTGGTCGAGCACACCCAGCAGATGACCCATGCGGTCGCTCTCGGCGAACAGCGCGTAGTCGAGCATGGACGTGGGGACCGTCTCGAAGTAATTCGTGCGGTCCTTGTTCGTCGTGCCGTTCAGGTCCGTCGCGCCAATGCCTTCCAGTGCCGACAGGAATGTCTTGTCGAAGTTGGCGCTGCCGGAAAACATGAGGTGTTCGAACAGGTGCGCAAAGCCCGTCTTGCCGGGTTTCTCGTTCTTGGAACCCACGTGATACCACGTGTTGACGGCCACGACGGGCGATTTATGGTCTTCGTGCACGATCACCGTCAGGCCATTCTTCAGAACAAATTTCGTGTACGGAATATCGGGGATGGGGATGTCGATGCCGGCATCGCGTGCGGGCGCCGGCGCGGCCAGGGCCAGCATCAAGACAAACGATGACACAAGGGCAAAGCGCATGCTGGGTCTCCTCACGTGGATGATCGGCCGCGCTCATTCTAAGAAATATTGCCCAGGCTTGTCGTCCTGGACTGACAAGCAGGCCGGACACCGTCCGCTGCAAGAATCATGCATGGGGCGTATCATTGAGGCTGGCAATCAGCAAGGAGAAGCTCATGAATCAACGACGCTCTTTCCTCAAAAGTTCCGCCGTCCTCGCATCGGTGCTCGGTGCCCCCGCCATCCGGACCAGCGCCAAGACCCTGCCGGATGCGCCCGTCTCCCCTGTCGCGCCGAACGAGCGCATCGTGCGCCTGTACAACACGCACACGGGCGAAAGCCTGCGCACCATTTTCTGGGCCGAAGGCGAATTCATTCCCGAAGCCTTGCAGGACATTAATAAACTGCTGCGCGACCACCGCAACAACAAGATCTCGGCCATCGATCCGAAACTGCTCGTCTTGCTGGACCGCATCAGCGCCCAGTACGGCAGCCACCCGACCGTGCACGTGATCTCGGGTTATCGCTCGCCGGAAACGAACGAGATGCTGCACGAAAAGACGGGCGGCGTGGCGAAGCACAGCCTGCACATGGAAGGCAAGGCCATCGACGTGCGCATTCCCGGCCAGGACCTGGCCAAGCTGCACAAGATCGTGATGGCGCAGAAGGCGGGCGGGGTCGGCTATTACCCGGACTCGCAGTTCGTGCACATGGACGTCGGCCGCGTACGGTACTGGTGACCATGCACCGGGCCGTCGCGTGGGTGTTGTCGACGCTGCTGGGCGCATCCGCGGCGGGGCTGGCGCACGCCCAGGCGGCGCCCGACGACCAAGGCATCCAGACGGTCACCGTCACGTACACGCGCGACCCCGTCGACAAGTCCTACCGCAAAATGATCCGCGGCATGGAGCGGTTCCAGCGCGAGCATGCGCTGGCGCCGCAGGCCACGTTGCGCTTCCGCCTGCTGCCCCGGTCGCCGACCGTCGACATGCACGGCATCACCCTGCGCGTCATCGGCGACCACATCGCGGTGCCCGTCCCCGTCGCGCCCGACAACAGTTTTACGCTGCCACGCAACGAACAGGCGCTGAAAGAGGATGCGGCCGTCGTCGCCAACCGCAAGACGACGAGCATGACGTGGCGCGCGCAAGTCATGACGCCCGGCCTGCCGCCCGGCACGCGCCGGCTGGGCGACTTGCGCCTAGAGTGTCTCGTCGGCATGGAAGCCGGGCTCGTGTCGAACAGCTCGCCGCTGTTCGGCTGGATCTCGAACGCTCTCACGAGTCCCGAACAGGTGTGCAACAGTCCCGACGGCAATTTCCTCTTCTTCAACGAGCGCCCCGTGTTCGCCGTGACCCTGCGCGCGGGCGAGCGCACGGAAATCCTGCCGTTCCGCTTCCTGTACGCGGGCGGCGAGCAGACGCGCGACATGCTGCCGTTCTGCGACTGCCAGGTGCTGCTCGACCGCACGTACTACGCGCCGATCTGGGACCGCAGCTGGCCGGACGACACGCTCGTCAGCTTCGCCACCATGGACGACGAGGCGGCGCCATGAACCTGCGCCCCATCCTGCTGGTCACCGCCCTGCTGTCCGGTTGCGCCACGCGCGCGCCGGGACCCGGCACGAGCGTGGCCGAGTCCCGCTTCGACCAGCTCGTCGTCCCCGGCCGCACCACGCGTGCCGAGCTGCTGGCCGCGTTCGGGCCCACGAAGACGATCGTCTTCGATTCCGGCATGGAGACGTGGTTGTACACCGCCCCGGCGGCCGGCGGGCACATGGAACTGGTGCTGCTGCTGGGCCGCGACGGCATCGTGCGCAAGATGCGCAAGCGGCCCCCGTATCCGACCGATCCCGCGCCCTGACGGCGAGGTACCGGCCGTGCAGGCTCGCTATATAATGGGCCGTCCCCATTGCGTTGCGCGGCCGCCTTGAAAATCCAACTCCCACGTTCGTCGACCGTCCCGTTGTACACCCAGATCAAGGAAGCGATCCGCGCCAAGATCATCGACGGCACCTACGTCGGGCACCAGCAACTGCCGTCGGAAAACGAGATGATCGCGGCGTTCGGCGTCAGCCGCATCACGGTGCGGCAGGCGGTGAACGACTTGCAGAAGGAAGGCTTGCTGTTCAAGGTACACGGCAAGGGCACCTTCGTCGCCTTGCCCAACGTCTCCCAGGAGTTGACGCACCTGCAGGGCTTCGGCGAAGCGATGCACCGTCTCGGCCACGAAACCTTCTCGGATGTATTCGGGCTGGAAACCGTCAAGGCGTCCGGCATCGCCCACGCCAAGCTGCAGATCGAAGACGGCAGCCCGGTGACGGAGGTCCGGCGCGTACGCTATTTGAACAGGGAGCCGGTCTCGATCGACTACTCCTGGGTCAGGCATGACGTGGGGTCGCGTCTCACCGAGAGAAACCTGCGCGAGAAAGACCTGTTTTTCCTGCTCGAAAACGAGTTGCACCAGCGGCTCCATTCCGCCGACGTGGAAATCGATGCGACGTCGGCGACGAACGACGTTGCGACTCGCCTGAAGGTCGCACCGGGCTCGCCGATCCTGCGCATCGAGCGCCTGACCTACGCGCAGGGCGAAAAACCGCTCGTGTTCGAATACCTGCATTACCGCGCCGAGACCTTCAAATACAAGATGAAGGTATTGCGCTAGTAACGCCAACATATCGCACAGGTCACGCGTGGGCACGGGTGCCCCACCCTACGCCCTGTTTTGGCCGTTCCCTCCCCACAACGGCCACCTGCCGCACCGCACGCGCACCGTTCCTGATCATTCTTCCCTCCCGATCCCGCGAAACACGGGGAATTCGACTGGCACGCAATTTGCACAACTCGTTATTACGAGTTATGACGAGGTGCGCACGGTGCCGCAAGGCGACTTTACTGAAAGGGTGACATGAAAACCATTGAACTGGAATACGACCTGGTAATCGTTGGCGGCGGTACGGGCGGGCCGATGGCCGCGGTGAAAGCCAAGGAAAAGAATCCGAAGTTGCGCGTGCTGGTGCTGGAAAAGGCCAACGTCAAGCGCAGCGGCGCCATCTCCATGGGCATGGACGGGTTGAACAACGCGGTCATTCCCGGCCATGCGACGCCGGAACAGTATACGAAGGAGATCACGGTCGCGAACGACGGCATCGTCGACCAGAAAGGGGTGTACGCCTACGCGAGCAACAGCTACGCGATGATCGAGGAGCTCGATCGCTGGGGCGTCAAGTTCGAGAAGGACGAAACGGGCGACTACGCCGTGCGCAAGGTGCACCACCTCGGCAGCTACGTCCTGCCGATGCCGGAAGGGCACCACATGAAGAAGGTGCTGTACCGCCAGCTGAAACGCCAGCGCGTCGACATCACCAACCGCGTGGTCGCCACGCGCCTGATCACGGGCGTGAACGGCGAGATCGCCGGCGTCATGGGCTTCGATTGCCGCACCGCCGACTTTTATGTGATCAAGGCAAAGGCGGTCGTGCTGTGCACGGGCGCGGCGGGGCGTCTCGGCCTGCCCGCATCCGGCTATATGTTCGGCACGTACGAGAACCCGACCAACAGCGGCGAAGGCCACGTCATGGCCTATCACGCCGGCGCGGAACTGACGAACCTGGAATGCTTCCAGGTCAATCCGCTGATCAAGGATTACAACGGTCCCGCGTGCGCCTACGTCACCGGCCCGTTCGGCGGCTTCACCGCGAACTCCACCGGCGCGCGCTTCATCGAATGCGACTACTGGAGCGGCCAGATGATGCTGGAGTTCTACAACGAGCTGGAAGGCGGCCGCGGTCCGGTGTTCCTGAAGCTCGATCACCTGGCGGAAGAAACGATCGCGGAGATCGAGCACATCCTGCACACCAACGAACGCCCGAGCCGCGGCCGCTTCCACGAACGGCGCGGCAACGACTACCGCCAGAAGGCGATCGAGATGCACATCTCGGAAATCGGCTTTTGCAGTGGCCACAGCGCCTCCGGGATCTGGACCAACGAAAAAGGCGAGTGCTCCCTCCCCGGCCTGTACGCGGCAGGCGATTGCGCCAGCATCCCGCACAACTACATGCTCGGGGCGTTCGTGTACGGCAAATTCTGCGGCGAGAACGCGGCCGACTACATCGCCGGCAAGTCTGCGACCGTGATCAACACCGACATGGTGGAAGCGGAGCGCCGGCGCATCATGGCGCCGCTGGCGCGCAGCGAGGGCCTGACGCCGTTCCAGGTCGAGTACAAGACGCGCCGCATCGTGAACGATTACCTGCAGCCGCCGAAGGTCACGCGCAAGATGGAAATTGCGCTCGAGCGCTTTGGCGAGATCAAGGACGACCTCGAGGAACTCGGCGCCGTCAACCCGCACGAACTGATGCGGGCGATGGAGGCGCACACGATCCGCGACTGCGCGGAACTCGCGGCGCGTTCTTCCCTGTTTCGCAAGGAAAGCCGCTGGGGCCTGTACCACCTGTGCGTGGATCACCCCGAGAAGGACGACGAGAACTGGTTCTGCCACACCAACGTCAGCAAGGGCGCGGACGGGAAGACGGTCTTCCGCAAGCGCGAGATCGAGCCCTACATCGTCGAACTGAATGCCGAAGAAAAAGCCGCCTACCAGCGCCTGCGCGTGGCCGGCACCAAAACCGCCATCGCCGTATAACCGAACCGGAAAGGAAAGAACATGACCATCGCAACCACCCGCACGCAAGCCCCGGTCGTCGTCGACCAGTCGAAGTGCATCGCCGAGAAAGGCTGCACCGTATGCGTCGACGTCTGTCCCCTGGACGTGCTGGCGATCGACATCGTCTCCAACAAGGCGTTCATGAAATTCGACGAATGCTGGTACTGCATGCCGTGCGAACAGGACTGCCCGACCGGCGCCGTGCACGTCAACATCCCCTATCTCGTGCGCTGAGGTGGCTCCCATGATGGCAACCACACTCCACGAACGGCTGCACAGCAGCGACCCGGGCGTGCGCCGCGTCGCAGTGCTGGATCTCCCCTACTCCGACGAGGAAGACGACATCGTGCCGCTGCTCGTCGCCGCGCTGGCCGACCCCGACGCGAGCGTGCGGCTGGAAGCGGCCAGGGCGATCGAAGGCTACGAAGATCCCGAGGTGCTGGAAGCGCTCGTGCCGCTGCTGAAGGACGCCGACCCGGAGGTGCGGCGCGCGGCGGCGACCACGCTGGCCGAACTGAAGGAACCGGCGTCGGCACCGTACCTGCTGCCCTACCTGGGCGACGAAGAAGCCTCGGTCAGGATCGCCGCCCTGCACGCGATCCGCGCCCTGCGCGTGGACGCGGCCTTCGAACCCGCGCTGCGGGCACTGGGCGACGTCGATGCCGGCGTGCGGCGCGAAGCGGTGGGCGTGCTCGGCTACCTGAAAAAGCCGGAAGCGATCGGCGCGCTGACGAATGCGGCGGCCACCGACCCGGACCAGGAAGTGCGCCGCATCGCCGTGGGTGCGCTCGGTTACGCGTCGGCAGTCAGCATCCAGCCGACGCTCAGCCGCGTCCTCGCCGATCCGGCCTGGCAGGTGCGCGAGGAAGCGGCGACGACGATGGGCAAGCTCGGGCTGGCGCTCGGCGTGCCGGACCTGGTGCGCGCGATGGACGACGAGTTCTGGCAGGTGCGGGTAAAAGCGGCGCGCAGCCTCGGCAAGCTGAAGGCGAAGACCGCGGTGCAGGCGCTATGCGAAGCGTTGCGGCATCCGATGAGCAACCTGCGCAAGGAAGCGGTCATCGCGCTGGGCGAGATCGGCGACACGCGCGCCATCGCGCACCTGGAGCTGGCGCTGAAGGACGTCGATTCGGACGTGCGCAAGCTGTCGAAGCTGGCGCTGACGACCATACAACTGAACGGAGGTGCGTCATGACACACGTTGTCGGCGAATCGTGCATCGGCTGCAAGTACACCGACTGCGTCTCGGTGTGCCCGGTCGAGTGCTTCCATGAAGGCCCGAATTTCCTCGTGATCGATCCGGAAGTCTGCATCGACTGCGGCGTATGCGTGGCGGAGTGCCCCGTCGAGGCGATCTACGACGAAAAGGACCTGCCGGACGGGCAGAAGGACTACGTCGCGCTGAACGCCAGGCTGGCGGCCCGCTGGCCGCTGATCACGCAATCGACTGAACCGCTGCCGGAGGCCGACGCATGGGCGTCCCGGCAGGACAAGCGCGACCAGCTGGTGGAGGTGGCCTAGCAACGTGGGCCGCGTCGTTTTTCATCCTGTGACTCATTCTGGAAGGATTCAACATGACACTTCGGTTCCTCATCCGTATTGCCGCGCTCTCCGCCGCTGTCCTGTTCGCGCCGGTGTTGCAGGCGAAAGAGGTCGTCACGATCGGCATCGGCACGCAGAACACCACCACCAACACCGTCACCGGCGGCATCGTCATCAAGGAGCTGGGCCTGCTCGACAAATACCTGCCGAAGACGGGCAGGTACGCCAACATCGATTTCAGGGTCGACTGGCAGAACTTCACCTCCGGCCCGCCCGTCACCAACGGCATGATGGCCAACAAGATCCAGATCGGCATGATGGGCGACTACCCGCTGCTGGTGAACGGCGCCAACGGCCAGCAAAGCAGGGGCAACGAAACGCAGCTGGTCGCCGTGATCGCCTATAACGCCTTCGGCGCCGGCAATGGCGTGGTGGTCAACAAGGACAGCCCGTATTACCAGCTGGCCGACCTGAAGGGCAAGAACGTGTCCGTGCCGTTCGGCTCGGCGGCGCACGGCATGCTGCTGCAGGCGATGCAGGCGCGCGGCTGGTCGGACGATTTCTGGAACCTCGTCAGCCAGACGCCGGAAATCGGCACCAGCAACCTGCGCGAAAAGAAGATCGACGGCCACGCCGATTTCGTCCCCTTCGGCGAGCTGCTGCCGTACCGGGGCTTCGCCCGCAAGATCTTCGACGGCGCCCAGACCGGGATTCCAACCTTCCACGGCATCGTCGTGCGCAAGGATTTTGCGGACAAGTATCCGGAAGTCGTCGTCGCCTACATCCGCGCCATGATGGATGCCGACGACTGGGTCCGCAAGAACCCGCGGCTGGCGGCCGAGAAGATCGCCGCATGGACCAGGATCGAGAAAGAGGTCGTCTACATCTTCCTCGGCCCCGACGGCATCCACACGCTGGACCCGACGATCAAGCCCCTGCTCGTGAACTCGGTCAAGACCAGCTACGGCGTGCTGCAAAAGCTGGGCAAGGTGAAGGAATTCAATGTCGATGCGTGGGTCAACGAAAGCTATCTGCGCGCGGCCTTCAAACAGCGCGGCCTCGACTACGACGCGCAGAAGCGCACCTTGGCCAACTACGACATCCAGGGCAAGGACCCGGTCTGCGGCAAGGCGGTGACGCGTCCGAAGGAAGCGGGTGAGATCTGGATCGAGGGCGGCGACATCGTGCCCCTCAGCTCTCCGGCCTGCACCTTCATGGGGATCAAAAAGTACCAGGACGCTGGCAAGAAAATTGCTGTGGTCTATTTGTTCGATCAAGGACTCGGCATCAAGGTATTTGCCGACAGAGCCTTCTATGCGGTCAACGGCATCGGCGCGAAACTGGATGTCGTGCCGTTCCTGCTGAAGAAGGACGCGGAGACCAGCGCAGCAAAATCCGGAGGCACCGTCGCAACCTACGAGCAAGTGCTCGCCAAGATGGAGAAATGATCATGGCTCTGATGGACCGTCACCCAATCGCACCGCCGCCAGCGGCGCCGCCGCCCCACCCCGCCACTGCCAAGCCGATACGGCAGCCCAGACTGGAAGCCATCGAAGGCGGTGCGGGCAGCGCGCCCGCACCGGACATCCCGTTCTCGCTGAAGCGCTGGCTAGAGTCGGGCATCGGAGGGGCGCTGCTCGGCACCCTGTCGATCGGCGCCGTGCTGCTGGCCTGGCATCTGGCGACATATTACAAGCTCGACGTCTACATCCGCTTCGGGAACATCCCGACGCCGGTGGATGTGTGGCACAGCATCCTCGACGTCACGCGTTCGGACAAATTCGCGGTGAACATCGGGATCAGCGTGCGGCGCGTGCTGCTCGGCTTTTCCGGCGCGGCGATCGTCGGCACGCTCCTCGGGGTCATGGTCGGCCGCTACCGGATCTTCCGTTCGCTGGCGCTGCCGGCGATGGAATTGTTCCGTCCGATCCCCGCGATCGCCTGGGTGCCGATGGCCATCATGCTGTGGCCCAGCAACGAGGTCAGCATCGCGTTCATCACGTTCCTGGGGGCGTTCTTCCCCATCCTGATCAACACCATCCACGGGGTGGAGAGCGTCGACGGCGTGCTGCTGCGCGCCGCGCACAGTCTCGGTGCGAAAGAGAAGGATGTGATCCTGTATGTCGTGATCCCCGGCGCACTCCCGCATATCTTCACGGGCCTTGCGGTCGGCATGGGCGTCGCGTGGGTGTCGCTGATTGCGGCGGAAATGATTTCCGGCCAATTCGGCATCGGCTACTTCACCTGGGAAGCGTATTCGCTGA
Source organism: Massilia sp. CT11-108 (assembly GCF_047302915.1). Taxonomy (NCBI): domain Bacteria; kingdom Pseudomonadati; phylum Pseudomonadota; class Betaproteobacteria; order Burkholderiales; family Oxalobacteraceae; genus Massilia; species Massilia sp. CT11-108. The sequence continues at coordinate 13,684 of NZ_JBKYMO010000072.1, forward strand.
TTTCGTATCCCGACATCGCGCTCGGCATGATCACGATCGGCGTGCTCGGCCTCTTGTGCAGCAAGGCGATCGACCTGTGTTCCAGGTTCGCCATGCCGTGGACGGGCGCGGCGGCGGGAGCGGGAAAATGAGTGCGTCCTCCATGAACGGCCAGGGCGGCCATATCGAGGTGCGTGACCTCGACATCAGTTTCAGGGCGCGCGGCGCGACCGTGCAAGCCGTCAAGTCGGTATCGCTGGACGTGCGGCCGGGCGAATTCGTGTCGCTGATCGGTCCCTCCGGTTGCGGCAAATCCACGCTGATGAACGCGGTCGCCGGTTTCACCGCGGCCGACAGGGGCGCGCTGACCCTGGATGGCCGGCCCATCACCGGGCCCGGTTCGGACCGCGGCGTCGTGTTCCAGCAGTATTCGCTGTTCCCGTGGATGACGGTACGCAAGAACGTCGAGTTCGGACTGAAGATGAAGGACATGCCGCCGGCGCAGCGCGAAACGCAGGCGCGCACCCTGCTCGGCCTCGCCGGTTTGCTGGCCTTTGAAAACCATTATCCGGCGCAGCTGTCGGGCGGGATGAAGCAACGCGTCGGTATCGTGCGCGCGCTGGCGACCAGTCCGCAGGTGCTGCTGATGGACGAACCGTTCGGCGCGCTCGATTCGCAGACCCGCTCCGTCATGCAGGAGATCCTGACGAACATGTGGCAACGGCTGCGCCTGTCCGTGCTGTTCATCACGCACGACATCGACGAAGCGATCTTCCTGTCCGACCGCATCTATGTGATGACGGCCAGGCCCGGACGGATCAAGGCCGACATCAAGGTCCCGCTGCCGCGCCCCCGCACGCCGGACATGATGGACACGCCGGAATTCGCGGGGCTGGTCCGCGCGATCAAGAAGCTGATTCGCGAGGAAAGCCTGGCCGCGATGGGCGGCGAGTTGCGCGACGGCGGCTATGCCGGGCTCAGCACGGAGATCGGACCGGAGGGGGTGGCCAATGTCCTTTGACGAAGCGGCCTGGCCCGACGCCATCACCCTGAACGGCAAGGCGCGCGCACTGGAGCTGGCGTGGAGCGGCAGGCATGCAGTGTTGTCGTACCGCGCGTTGCGCCGTTCCTGCCGCTGCAGCGTATGCGAGCAGATGCGCAGGTCGACGTGCAGCGTCCTGCCCGTTGCCGCCGACGTGGTCCTGTTGAAGATCGAACCAGTGGGCGCGACGGCCATGCAACTGGTTTTCTCGGATGGCCACGCGCGGGGGATCTATCCCTGGACGTATCTCAAACAGATGGCATTCGGCCCGACGGACGGGCTTCCCGAATCTTTGACGAAAGGATGGCGTGATGAGTAATTTCTACGAGGCGGAGGTGTTGTCCGTGCGTCATTGGACGGACCGCCTGTTTTCCTTTACCACGACGCGCGAATCGAGCTTCCGCTACCAGAGCGGGCAGTTCGCGATGATCGGACTCGAAGTGGACGGCCGGCCGCTGATGCGCGCCTACAGCATGGTGAGCCCGCATTACGAAGAACGGCTCGAATTCCTCAGCATCAAGGTGCCGGATGGTCCCCTGACCTCGCGCCTGCAGGACATCCAGGTCGGCGATTCGATCCTGGTCGGCCGCAAGGCGTCCGGCACGCTGCTGAGCCAGAACCTGTTGCCGGGCAAGCACCTGTACCTGCTCGGCACGGGCACCGGCCTGGCGCCGTTCATGAGCATCGTGCAGGACCCCGACGTCTACGACCGGTTCGACAAGGTGATCCTCGTGCACGGCTGCCGCCACGTCAACGAACTCGCGTACCAGGAACGCATCGCGGCCGACCTGCCGAACCACGAATTCCTGGGCGACCTGGTGGCCGACCGTTTGATCTATTACCCGACCGTCACCCGCGAGCCGTTCGAAAACCAGGGGCGCATTCCCGACCTGCTGCAAAGCGCACGGTTCTACGCCAGGCTCGGCCTGCCGCCGCTGGACATCGCCCACGACCGCTTCATGCTGTGCGGCAGTCCCGCCATGCTGAAGGACACCGTGGAGGTGCTTACCGGGCATGGTCTGAGGGAAGGCAACATGAGCCATCCCGGCCATTACGTCATCGAGCGCGCATTCGTCGACAAGTGAAAGGAACCGACATGAAGATCATGGTCCCGGTGAAACGGGTGGTCGATGCGAACGTCAAGGTGCGCGTGAAGCCGGACCGCTCCGGTGTCGACCTGGCCAACGTGGAAATGGCCATCAATCCCTTCGACGAGATCGCCGTGGAGGAAGCCGTGCGGCTGAAGGAAGCGGGCCACGCGGAGGAAGTCGTCGCGGTGTCCTGCGGCGTCGACGCCTGCCAGGATGTGCTGCGCACCGCGCTGGCCGCCGGTGCCGACCGCGCCATCCTGGTGCGGACGGACGCCGCGTTGCAGCCGCTCGCCGTCGCCAGGCTGCTGGCCGCGATCGCCAGGCGCGAAGTCCCGCAACTCGTCATCCTGGGCAAGCAGGCCATCGACGACGATTGCAACCAGACCGGCCAGATGCTGGCGGCCATGCTGGGCTGGCCGCAGGCCACGTTCGCATCGTCAGTGCGGGTCGAGGGCGGCGGCCTGGCGGTCGCGCGCGACGTCGATGGCGGCATCGAAACCGTGCACCTGGCGCTGCCGGCCGTCGTGACGGCGGACCTGCGCCTGAACGAACCGCGCTTCGTCAGCCTGCCCAACCTGATGAAGTCGAAAAAGAAGCGGCTGGACGTGGTGCCCGCCGAAACCCTCGGCGCCGATCTCTCCCCGCGCTGGAGGACGCTGGCCGTCGACCCGCCCCCGCAACGCCAACCCGGTGTGCGCGTGCAGGATGCGGCCGAACTGGTCCGCCGTTTGCGGCACGAAACAAACGTCATTTAATCATTCGAGGAGCCATCATGACGGTACTGGTCATCGCTGAACACGACAACGTTTCACTGCACGCCGCCACGCGCCATGCGGTCGGCGCGGCCCGCCTGTGCGGCGGCGACGTGCACCTGCTCGTCGCGGGACACGATTGCGTCCCCGCGGCGCGCGCGGCCAGCCGCGTTGCCGGCGTGGCGAAGGTGTGGCTCGCCTCGGCCCCGCAGCTCGCGCACGGTCTCGCGGAAAACGTCGCCGCCCAGGCGCTGGAACTGCTGGCGCAGGAGCCTTGTACCCACGTGCTGGCCGCCGCCGGCACGTTCGGCAAGAGCGTCATGCCGCGCATCGCGGCCGGACTGGATGCGGGGCAGATCTCGGAAGTCACACGCATCGTCGCGCCCGACATCTTCGAACGTCCGATTTATGCGGGCAACGCGATCGCGACCGTCCAGGCACTGGACGCCATCAAGGTGCTGACCGTGCGCGCCACCAGTTTCGACGCCGCGCCCCTGGGCGATGCCGAAGCGGTCATCGAGGACATGACGCCGGTGGACGATGCCGGCACCGCGCGCGTCGTCGCAGTCGAGCGGACGGTGTCGGGACGGGCGGAGCTGACCGCGGCGCGCGTCGTGGTCGCGGGC
>NZ_JBKYMO010000073.1:0-17161 GCF_047302915.1 Massilia sp. CT11-108
GCTGGGCGCGCGCCGCCTGGCCCGCCGCCACGGCGATCTGGTTCAGGCCCACGACGACGTCGCCGATCGCGTACAGGCCGGGCACGGTCGTTTGCTGGTGGTCGTCGACGACGATCTCGTCGCACTGCGCCGTGCGCGCGCCCAGCTTCGCGGCGAGGCCCGATCTGGCATTCTCGCCCAGCATCGGGTAGAACACGTCGGCCTCGTGGTCCTGTCCATCTTCCGTGTGCAGCACCGGTTTCATCGATGCGTCCAGCGTGACGGACAGCAGCGGCGAATCGACGATGCGCACGCCGGCCGCGTCGAGGCGGCGCCGGTCGTCAGCGCCCAGCATCGACGGGGAGCCCCGTTCGAACAGGGTGACGTCCGCGCTGAACGTGCGCATGAACAGCGCGTGGCCGACCGGGTTCACGTCGGACGTCGCGACGGCGATGCGCTTGTCGATCACGTCGAAGCCGTCGCACACGGGGCACAGGCGCACGGACCCGAACGCGACGGCCTCGCGCCAGTTCTCGATCGGGAGGCCCGCGTCCGCGACGCCCGTCGCCAGCAGCACCGTGTGGGCGCGGATCTGCACGATGTCATCGATGCCTTCGGGCTGGTAGTCGCCGACGAACAGGCCGTCCTCGATGCGCAGGTCGACGATCTCGCCCGGCATCACGCTGCCGCCGTAGCGCTGCAGCTGCGACGCGAGGTTGCCCAGCAGGATGTGGCCGGGCACGCCTTCGGGAAAGCCGGGATAGTTGTGCGAGACGGGAATCAGGCGCAGGCGGCTGTTGCCCTTGTCGACGAGGGCGACGTTGCGCGTGAAGCGGCGCAGGTAGATGGCGGCGGTGAGGCCGCCCGGGCCGCCGCCCACGATCAGCGTGTCGTAGACGTGTGCGGTGGCGAGTTCGGTGGAGGTAGGCATGTGCCGATTATCCGCAGCGGGACTGCGGCTGGGCTATCGGCGCGTGACCCGAGGCCGGGTCGGAACCCGCTTACAGGGTGTCGGAGCAGTCGCGCAGTTCGGGCTGCAAGGTGACGTGGTCGATGCCGTGCTTGTCGAGCAGCATGATCTTGACCGCGCGCAGCACGTCGGGCCAGGCGTTCAGGTCGTCGATTTCCAGGTGGCCGATCAGCGCGGGTTCTCCTGGCGACATGTCCCACACGTGCAGGTCGTGCACGGAGCGCACGCCCGGAATGCCCGCCAGGTCGGCGCCGATTTTCAGGTAGTCGATCTGGTGCGGCACGCCTTCCATCAGGAAGTGATAGGACTCGCGCAGCACGCTCACGGTCGACTTGAGGATCAGCAGCGACACGAAGATCGACAGGATCGGGTCGATGCGCACCCAGCCGGTGAAATGGATGACGGCGCCCGCGGCGATGGCGGCGATGGAGCCGAGCAGGTCCCCCAGCACATTGACGAGGGCCGCGCGCGTGTTGATGCTCTGCTCGTCGCGCGACAGCACCCACGCGACGGCGATATTGATGCAGGCGCCGATCGCGGCGACGATCAGCACGGTCTTGCCGCCTACGTGCTCCGGATGCGCGAGGCGCTGGACGGCTTCGTAGACGATCCAGCCGACGAGCAGCAGCATCGCGAGGCTGTTCACGAAGGCGGCGAGCGCCTCCGCGCGCACGAAGCCGAACGAATGGCGCGCGGACGGCGGCCGCCGCGCGATCAGCTGGGCCAGCAGGGCGAGGCCAAGGGCGGCGGCGTCGGTGACCATGTGGCCGGCGTCCGAGATCAGTGCGAGCGAATTCGACAGGAAGCCGCTGACGACCTCCACCAGCGCATACAGCAGGGTCAGCCCGAGCGCGATGGCCATCGCCCATTGGCTGCGGCCTTCGATCGTGTGGGCGTGGCGGGCGTCGCCGTCGAGGTGGGCGTGGAGGTGGGCGGAGGAGCCGGCTTGGTCGGACATGAAAGTGAGGGAATCGGAAAACAGGCGGCAGTATACCCGGCGTCCTTGCAGAATAGTGTCCGATCCCCTTATAATAGCGGCATACGGGCGGTTAGTTCAGCTGGTTAGAATACTTGGTCGACATCCAAGGGGTCGCAGATTCGAATTCTGCACCGCCCACCAGAACACCAAAGACAAGCGCGGGGAACTTCGGTTTTCCGCTCTTGTCGTCAGTAAGAGCGAGAAAGGCATAATCGGTTATGACACCGCGAACTACAACGACGTTGTGGGGGAATCGCTAGACGCGGTAGGGTGTCATATTGTCTTTCGCAGCAACTCGACGACACTGAAAGAAACGCGCCTGGTGCGCGTTTTTTTTCGTCCAAAATTTCTTGGTTTCAAACTGCTAATCAACGGGCGCATGGCGCCGATGGAGCTCACAATGTTGAATGTTCGCCTCCCGGACGGCTCGAGCCGTCAATTCGAAGGTCCGGTGACGGTCGCCCAGGTGGCGTCCAGCATCGCCCCGAGCCTGGCCAAGGCCGCGCTGGCCGGCAAGGTCGACGGCAAGGTCGTCGACACGTCGTTCCTGATCGAGAACGACGCCGACCTGGCCATCGTCACGGACAAGGATCCGGAAGGCCTGGACGTCATCCGCCACTCGACCGCCCACCTGCTGGCCTATGCCGTCAAGGAATTGTTCCCGGAAGCGCAGGTCACCATCGGCCCCGTGATCGACAACGGTTTCTACTACGACTTCTCGTACAAGCGCCCGTTCACCCCGGACGACCTGCAAGCCATCGAGAAGAAGATGGCCGAGCTCGCCAAGAAGGATGAGCCGGTCACCCGCAAGGTATTGCCGCGCGACGAAGCCGTGGCGTACTTCAAGTCGATCGGCGAAGACTACAAGGCCGAGATCATCGCATCGATCCCGGCGAACGAGGACGTGTCGCTGTACACCGAAGGCAAGTTCACCGACCTGTGCCGCGGCCCGCACGTGCCGTCGACCGGCAAGCTGAAAGTCTTCAAGCTGATGAAGCTCGCGGGCGCGTACTGGCGCGGCGACTCGAAGAACGAGATGCTGCAGCGTGTCTACGGCACCGCCTGGGCGAAGAAGGAAGACCAGGAGCAATACCTGCACATGCTGGAGGAGGCCGAGAAGCGCGATCACCGCAAGCTGGGCAAGCAGCTGGACTTCTTCCACTTCCAGGACGAGGCGCCGGGCCTGATCTTCTGGCACCCGAAGGGCTGGACCATCTGGCAGCAGATCGAGCAATACATGCGCAAGACCTACCAGGTCACCGGCTACAACGAGGTGAAGGCGCCGCAGATCATCGACGTCACCCTGTGGCAGAAGACCGGTCACTGGGACAATTATCGTGAAAACATGTTCACGACCGAGTCGGAAAACCGCACCTATGCGCTGAAGCCGATGAACTGCCCGGGCCACGTGCAGATCTACAACGCGGGCCTGCGTTCGTACCGCGACCTGCCGCTGCGCTACGGCGAGTTCGGCCAATGCCACCGCAACGAATCGTCGGGCGCGCTGCACGGCCTGATGCGCGTGCGCGGCTTCACCCAGGACGACGGCCACGTGTTCTGCACGGAAGAGCAGATCGCGCCGGAAGTCGTGGCCTTCCATGCCCAGGCGATGAAGGTGTACGAGGACTTCGGCTTCGCGAACATCGACGTCAAGATCGCGCTGCGTCCGGACAACCGCATCGGTTCCGACGAAGTGTGGGACCAGGCCGAAGAAGCGCTGCGTTCCGCGCTGCGCGGCTGCGGCGTGACCTGGACGGAACTGCCGGGCGAGGGCGCGTTCTACGGTCCGAAGATCGAATACCACCTGAAGGATAGCCTCGGCCGTCCGTGGCAGGTCGGCACGATGCAGGTCGACTTCTCGATGCCGGGCCGTCTCGGCGCGGAATATGTCGCGGAAGATAACTCGCGTAAAGTGCCTGTGATGCTGCACCGCGCGATCGTCGGCTCGATGGAGCGCTTCATCGGCATCCTGATCGAGAACTACGCGGGCGCGCTGCCGCTGTGGCTGGCGCCGGTCCAGGTTGCCATCCTGAACATCTCGGATGCGCAGGCCGATTACGTGAAGCAGGTCGAGGCAAAGCTGAAGGCGGCTGGCCTGCGTGTTCACGCTGATTTGCGGAACGAGAAGATTACCTATAAAATTCGGGAGCATTCCGTCCAAAAACTGCCGTACATCCTAGTTGTCGGCGATAAAGAGCGGGATGCCAACACTGTGGCCGTTCGCGCCCGTGGCAATGTCGACCTTGGCGTCATGTCGGTCGATGCGCTGCTGGAACGCCTCCAAGGCGAGGTAGCATCCAAGGCGAAGTAATCAAGCACGCGCCTTGAGACGGCACTATCCATCTTACTTTCAAAGGAAACAACATAGCTACTGACAAGTCGTCACATCGCATCAATGGCGAAATCAACTACCCGGAAATGCGTCTGAACGGGATAGACAACGAGCCGCTGGGCATTGTGAGCCTGGCCGAGGCGTTTCGTCTGGCTGAAGAAGCGAACGTGGACCTGGTGGAAATCGCGCCGACCGCGGTTCCCCCAGTCTGCCGCCTGATGGACTATGGCAAGTTCAAGTATTCGGAGCAGAAGAAGGCGCACGAAGCGAAGCTGAAGCAGAAGATCATCCAGGTCAAGGAAGTCAAGTTCCGTCCGGGTACCGATGAGGGTGACTACAGCATCAAGCTGCGTAACCTGATCAAGTTCCTGGAAGAGGGCGACAAGACCAAGATCACGCTGCGCTTCCGTGGCCGCGAGATGGCTCACCAGGATATCGGTCAGCGCATGCTGGAGCGTCTGCGCGGCGACCTCGAGCCGTATGGCCAGGTCGAGCAGTTTCCAAAGCTGGAAGGTCGCCAGATGATCATGGTGGTCGCGCCGAAGAAGAAGAAGTAATTCTTCGTGCAGTCAAGCCGGGCCAGGCCCGGGCCCGGGGTCGTCCCGCGGCTCGGGCCTGGCCTATTCCGTTTTCGATAACGCGAATGTTTGGTGGGCACCCCGTGCCCACATGGCCAAAACTGTGCTAGAATCTGCGGTTCCCATGTTTGCAAGAACGGGGATGCAAGACTGTAGTGGACCCGCTTCCGCTGCAGAGACAAGTGAAAGCAGGCATCCAAGAGCAGCGTTGCTGCCACCTGCAATCCTGTCACATATGAGGCTGCCTGTAAGAGGGCAGAAGACTATGCCGAAAATGAAAACCAAAAGCTCCGCGAAAAAGCGTTTTCGCGTGCGCCCGGGTGGTACCGTCAAATCGGGTATGGCGTTCAAGCGTCACATCCTGACCAAGAAAACCACCAAGAACAAGCGCCAGCTGCGTGGCACCCGTAACATCAATGCGTCCGACGTCCAAAGCGTCTACCGCATGATGCCGTCGGCCGTTTAATCTCACATCAAACTAAGGAGCTACTATGCCTCGAGTAAAACGTGGGGTTACTGCACGTGCCCGTCACAAGAAGGTTCTTGCGCTTGCCAAAGGTTATCGTGGCCGCCGCAGCAAAGTATTCCGTATTGCCAAGCAAGCAGTCATGCGCGCTGGCCAGTACGCATACCGCGACCGCCGCAACAAGAAGCGCGTTTTCCGCGCACTGTGGATCACCCGTATCAACGCGGCTTCGCGTTCGCACGGCATGACTTACAGCGCATTCATGAACGGCCTGAAGAAAGCCGCGATTGAACTGGACCGTAAAGTCCTGGCCGACATGGCTGTCAACGACAAGCCGGCTTTTGCCGCTATCGTGAACACCGTCAAGGCAAAGCTGGCTGCTTAATCAGCGACAGCAAGAAGTACAGCATCGCGCCGCTCCAGGCGGCCGGTGCGCAAAGGACGGGGCAAAGGTTGAAGGACCGATGCCCTGTTTTTGTTTCTGGCGTCTCCCGCCATCAATAGGAAAAGAATACGCATGAACTCGCTGGAAGAACTCGTCGTCTCGGCCCAGTCTGACTTTGGCGCCGCACAAGACGCTGCCGCGCTGGAAAACGCAAAAGCGAAATACCTGGGCAAGACCGGCCAGGTGACCGAACTGATGAAGGGCCTCGGCAAGCTCGATCCCGAACAGCGCAAGGCGCAGGGCGCCCTGATCAATGCCGCCAAAGAAAAAATCGAACAGGCGTTGACGGCTCGCCGCGAGGATCTCGCCAACGCGCAGTTGATGGCGCGCCTGAACGCCGAAGCGATCGACGTCACGCTGCCGGGCCGCGGCCGCGCCAAGGGCGGCATCCACCCTGTCATGCGGACCTGGGAACGGGTCGAACAGATTTTCCGCTCGATCGGTTTCGACGTGGCCGACGGCCCCGAGATCGAGACCGACTGGACCAATTTCACCGCGCTCAACAGCCCGGAAAACCACCCGGCACGCTCGATGCAGGATACGTTCTACATCGAAGGCAACGACAGCACGGGCAAGCCGCTGCTGCTGCGCACCCACACGAGCCCGATGCAGGTGCGCTATGCCCGCACGCACACGCCGCCGATCAAGGTGATCGCGCCGGGCCGCACGTACCGCGTCGACAGCGACGCCACGCACTCGCCGATGTTCCACCAGGTCGAAGGCCTGTGGATCGGCGAAGACATCAGCTTTGCCGACCTGAAGGGCGTCTACCTGAACTTCGTGAAGGCGTTCTTCGAGACGGACGACCTGCAAGTCCGCTTCCGCCCGTCGTACTTCCCGTTCACGGAGCCGTCGGCCGAGATCGACATCGCGTTCGGCTCCGGTCCGCTGAAGGGCCGCTGGCTGGAAGTGTCGGGCGCCGGCCAGGTGCATCCGACGGTCGTCCGCAATTTCGGACTGGATCCGGAAAAATTCATCGGTTTCGCGTTCGGTTCGGGCCTGGAGCGCCTGACCATGCTGCGCTACGGGATCAACGACCTGCGCCTGTTCTACGAAGGCGATTTGCGTTTCCTGAAGCAGTTCAACTAAGAACACGTCCGATAAATACCAAGGCAAACGAATATGCAATTCTCTGAAAACTGGCTCCGTTCCATGGTCGATCCGAAGTTGAATTCGGACGAACTCGCGCACCTGCTCACGATGTCCGGCCTCGAAGTGGAAGAGGTCGAACCGGTCGCGCCGCCGTTCTCGAATGTCGTCGTGGCGGAAGTCAAGGAAGTGGCCAAGCACCCGAACGCGGACCGCCTGAACGTGTGCCAGGTCGACGTCGGCACCGGCACCCTGCTGAACATCGTCTGCGGCGCGCCGAACGTGCGCGCGGGCATGAAGGCGATCTGCGCCATGGCCGGCGCCGTGCTGCCGCCGGGTCCGGACGGCAAGCCGTTCGAAATCAAGGTCGGCAAGCTGCGCGGGGTGGAATCGCAGGGCATGATGTGCTCGGCAAAAGAACTGAAGATCTCGGAAGAGAGCAGCGGCCTGATGGAGCTGCCGGAAGACGCGCCCATCGGCCAGAACATCCGCGACTACCTCGGCCTGAACGACCTGAAATTCACGATCAAGCTCACGCCGAACAAGGCGGACTGCCTGTCCCTGCTGGGCGTGGCGCGCGAAGTGTCGGCGCTGACCGGCGTGCCGCTGTCGCTGCCGGCCTTCCGCCCGGCGACCGTGAACACGGACGAAGTGCTGCCCGTTAAAATTTCCGCGACCGACCTGTGCGGCCGTTTCGCCGGCCGCGTCATCCGCGGCCTGAACGCGAAGGCGGCGACGCCGGAATGGATGAAGCGCCGCCTCGAGCGCAGCGGCCAGCGTTCCGTGTCGGCCCTCGTCGACATCTCGAACTACGTCATGCTGGAAGTGGGCCGTCCGTCGCACGTGTTTGACCTGGACAAGATCCACGGCGGCATGGACGTGCGCTGGGGCCGCAAGGGCGAAACGCTGAAGCTCCTGAACGGCAACACGGTCGACATCGACGAGTGGATCGGCGTGATCGCCGACGAGAAAGAGCTCGAGTCGCTGGCCGGCATCATGGGCGGCGATGCCACGGCCGTCTCGCTGGCCACCACCAACATCTACCTGGAAGCCGCATTCTGGTGGCCGAACGCCATCCAGGGTCGTGCCCGTCGCTACAATTTCTCGACGGATGCTGCGCACCGCTTCGAACGCGGCGTCGACTATGCGACCGTCCCCGAGCACCTCGAACGCATCACGTCGCTGATCGTCGAGATCTGCGGCACGGCCGACACGAAGGTCGGCCCGATCGACGACCAGGCCCCGAACCTGCCGCAGCGCAAGCCGGTTACCTTGCGTACCGCGCGCGCCGCGAAGGTCATCGGCGTGCCCGTCACGGACGACATGGTTGCCGACATCTTCACGCGCCTGCACCTGCCGTTCGAACGTGAAGAGGGCCTGTTCCACGTGACCGCGCCGTCGTACCGTTTCGACATCGAGATCGAGGAAGACCTGATCGAGGAAGTGGCGCGCGTGTATGGCTTCGAAAACATTCCCACGCTGCCGCCGGTGGCCCCGTCGGCGATGCTGATCGAGCCGGAGAATACCCGCTCGCTGTTTGCGATCCGCCACGAACTGGCCGACCTGGGCTACCAGGAAGTCGTGAACATGAGCTTCGTCGAGCAGCAGTGGGAAACGGATTTCGCGAACAATACCGACCCGATCCGCCTGCAGAACCCGATCGCCAGCCAGCTGAGCGTGATGCGTTCGTCGCTGATCGGCAGCCTCGTCGCCAACGTCCGCTACAACCTGAACCGCAAGGCCGGCCGCGTGCGCGTGTTCGAAGTGGGCGGCGTGTTCCTGCGCAACGCAGAAGCGCAGGACGGTCCGCTGGCCGTCGCCGGCTTCGACCAGCCCAAGCGCGTTGCCGCCATCGCCTACGGCCCGGCCGCGGACGAGCAGTGGGGCCAGCCGACCCGTGCCGTCGATTACTTCGACGTCAAGGGCGACCTGGAAGCGCTGTTCGCACCGCGCGCCGTACGTTTCAGCAAGATCGAACACCCGGCGCTGCACCCGGGCCGCTCGGCCACGGTGGAAGTGGACGGCAAGGTCGTCGGCGTGATCGGCGAGCTGCATCCGCGCTGGCTGCAGAAGTACGACCTGCCGCAGGCCCCGGTGCTGTTCGAGGTGGATGCCGACGCGCTGCGCGCGCGCGCCGTGCCGCGCTACGCCGAGATTTCCAAGTTCCCGGGCGCCACGCGCGACCTCGCACTGGTGGTGAAACAGGACGTGCCGGCCCAGGCGCTGCTCGACGCTTTCCAGTCGGAACTGGAGTCGAACGCGCTTGGCAAACTCGTGCAAGCCGTTGTTTTGTTTGATGAATACCGCGGAAAAGGTTTGGAACAAGATGAAAAAAGTCTTGCTTTCCGCTTTGGCTTGCAAGATACTCAATCGACGCTGCAGGACGATGCGGTCGAGGCCATCATGGCCGCGCTGGCATCCGCGGCGCAACAAAAACACGGCGCAAAACTGCGCGGTTGATAACGAAGGCTACGTGCCTCGAAGGGGTATCGAGCAACCGTCGCGCAGCAGGTTGATCGAGCCCCCACCAAATCCAGAACTTGAAGGTAGGGCTTAAAATTAACAACAACGACGTTGATTCCGCCGTGCTCCAGGAAGCGCTGGCCGCCGACCTGCATCGTGCGATGCTGGTGGCCCGGGTACGGAAGGAAGCGGAAAAGGAGTTGCCGACCCTGACCAAGGCGGAGCTGGCCGAACTGCTGTTCGAGCAGGTCGGTCTGAACAAACGCGAGGCCAAGGACATGGTCGAGACGTTCTTCGACGAGATCCGCAATGCGCTCGAGCGCGGCGAGGCGGTGAAGCTGTCCGGCTTCGGCAACTTCCAGTTGCGCGACAAGCCGCAGCGGCCCGGCCGCAATCCGAAAACCGGGGAAGAAATCCCCATCACGGCGCGCCGCGTCGTGACGTTTCACGCCAGCCAGAAGCTGAAGGCGATGGTCGAAGAGGCCAATCCGGGCAGCCCGCGCAATCCGGACAGCCCCGACGGACCCGATCATCCTTCCCTGGCGCGTGCAGCCTGATAAAGCCGACACGGCTTGTGAGCGATGAACGACCGACCGAACAAGATGGAACCGACCGTGCTGCCGCCGATCCCGGCGAAGCGCTATTTCACGATTGGCGAAGTCAGCGACTTGTGCGGGGTCAAGCCGCATGTGCTCCGCTACTGGGAGCAGGAATTCACCCAGCTTAAACCGGTCAAACGCCGTGGAAATCGCCGTTATTACCAGCACCACGAAGTGCTGTTGATCCGCCGTATCCGCGAACTGCTGTACGAGCAGGGTTTCACCATCAGCGGGGCACGCAACCGCCTCGATGGGCGCGGCCAGCACGAGGCCGACGCGTTGCCGGAAACGCCACCACCACCGGCCACGCCGACCATCGAGCCGGAAGCATTGCGTGCCGAGCTGCACGCGATTCTCGCACTGCTCAAGCACGGTTCGCCGGCAGCCTGAAGCCCCGCCGAGGGCGCAACGGCCGACGCAGCCAGCTCAGGCGTGCGCGCCTGTTGTTCTGCACCCCGGAGGTGCTAAAATGTCACTTGCAGTTTGCTGACTCAAACGCATGACCTGACCGGAGGCGTGAGGGGCCAGCCTCGGCTCTTTCCTGTATCGGGAAAACTTAAGGGAAGACAATGATACGCGTTGCCATTTGTGACGATCACCAGATAGTTCGAGCAGGTTTCAAACAGATTTTTTCGTCGTCGGGCGAGTTCGAAGTCGTGGCCGAAGGCGCGACAGGACGCGAGGCCCTCGACATCGCACGCCGCGAGATCTGCGACGTGCTGTTGCTGGATATCGCCATGCCGGACCAGAGCGGCATCGATATCCTGCGCACCATTCGACAGGGCCAGCCCAATCTGCCGGTCCTGATCCTGTCCGGCTATCCGGCCCAGCAGTATGCGCTGAACCTGTTCAAGATGGGTGCCAACGGCTACCTGAACAAGGAATGCGACGCGGACGAACTCAAGACGGCCGTCCGCACCGTGTACCAGGGGCGCCGCTACGTCAGCTCGCAGGTCGGCGAATTGCTGGCCCAGAGTTTCGATCGCGATCCGAACACCGCGCTGCATACGGAATTGTCGGACCGCGAATTCCAGGTGTTCCTTCGCCTGGCCAAGGGCGCGACCGTGTCCGACATCGGCAATGCCCTGTCGCTGTCGATCAAGACGGTCTCGACTTACCGTACTCGCATCATGGAAAAGATGGGTCTGCAGTCGAACAGCGACCTGACGTACTACGCCATGAAGAACAATCTGCTCGACTGAGCAGGGTAGGCCGAAAGCCATGGGGATTCCGCGTCTTTCGGCCTGCAACTGTTTTAGCAATTTGTCATTTGCTATGCAGAATTGTTAATTGCGCGTCGTCATCGCGCCACATTTCCTCGTCCGCAAGCCTAATCGAGCTCCATGGCAACTTTTCCCGGTCTATAATGACTCGGACAGGCCAAGCTGCGAAAGGAACGACCGAGGATGTTTTTCACCACCGACCCCAAGTTCAGGCCGGTTCGCAGCCTTCCGTTGTACCAGACCCTGCTGTGTGTCGTGTGCGTCCTGATCCTGGTCCTCAACGGCGTAAGCCTGGTCCGCAACCTGGACGGGCTCAAGACTGCCAACGCGCGTCAGGCGCAGGCCGATCGTGTGACGGCCAAACTGCAATACCTGAACCTGCTCGTGACCGATGCGGAAAGCGGTCTGCGCGGCTATTACCTGTCCGGTTCCGATACCTACCTGGGCCCGCTGCGCACGGCGGAGCGTGAACTGGACGGCCAGTTCAACAGCCTCAAGACGCTGCTGGCCGACAATCCCTCCCAGCTGAAGAATCTCGTCCAGCTGCAGAATCTCGTCGTCCGGCGCATCAACCTGATGAACCAGGGCCTGGAAGTCTATCGCCACGGCGGCCTCGCGGACATCGTCGCCATCGCGCAGACACAGGAAGACAAGACCCACATGGACGAGATCCGGCTGCAGGTGGTGATCATGACGGGCGAACAGAACGAGACGCTGGCCGCGCGCAGCGCCGTCTTCTACGACCGCTACCGCCTGGCCGCGTTGCGCGGCCTCGGCATCAACGTGGCAGCACTCGTCACCCTTGTCCTGTTCTACAACCTGATCCGCCGCAGCTTCCGCGCGCGCCTGAATGCCGAGCGGGCCCTGCAACAAACCAATGACCACCTGGAATCGCTCGTCGCGGAACGCACGGAGCAGTTGTCCGTGCTGTCGCGCCATTTGATCCGCGTGTCGGAAGAAGAAAAAGCGAAGCTGGCGCGCGAACTGCACGACGAGATGGGCGCCAACCTGACGGCCATCGGCATGCACCTTGCGTCGGTCACGGACCGGATCAAGACCACGCACCCGGACCATGCGGAGACGCTGGGCCGCGCCCGTGGCGTGCTCGTCGAGACGGTCGAACTGAAGCGCCGCATCGTGGAAGACCTGCGTCCGAGCCTGCTCGACAACCTCGGCCTGTCCGCTGCCCTGGAGAGTTATTGCGAAGATTTCGGCCGCACGACGGGCGTGGATTGCGAGGCGCTCATCGAGGGCGACATCGACAGTGCCGGTTCTGCGCAGTCGATCGCGCTGTTCCGCATCGCACAGGAGTCGCTGAACAACGTCGCCAAATACGCCCAGGCGCGCCACGTCATCGTGCACCTGGCGCGCGAAGGCGAGGCGTACACGCTCGAGGTCAGCGACGACGGTGTCGGGATTCCGCCCGACGCGATGCGCCGTCCGAAATCGCACGGCCTCCTGGGGATGCGCGAACGGGCGTTGCTGCTGGGAGGGACATTGCGGGTGGATCGCGGCGTGAACGGGATCGGGACCTCGGTTCACGCCATCATTCCGGTGACGGCGCCAGGGGAGACCGACGCCGGCGGGACCGCGTCAGGCGGTGCCCTGGATATCTCGGCGCTGGCCGTGGCGCCTTCGGCAGATCCGACTGGCGCAGTGCCAGCGGAGGCGGCCGACCTGGCCGAACGTCAATTACACAATCATCTACGTGCTGCCCAGGCCCAGTCGCCGCTGGCGACGTCGGGCCGGGACGCGGTGCCGCTCATGCGCGCGACACGTCCATCAGCAGACGGTCATACTCGCTTTTAGCGACCTTGTAGCACTCGCCGGCGTAGTCTTCCAGGCCCTGGCGGTTCAGCACGGTGATGTTGCCGCGGCGGTACTGGATCAGGCCCTCGTCCTGCAGCTTGCCGGCGGCAGCGGTGATGCTTTCGCGGCGCACGCCCAGCATGATCGAGATGAGTTCCTGGGTAACCTTCAGTTCATTGCTCGGCGAACGGTCCAGGCGGTCCAGCAGCCAGCGGCACAGTTTCTGTTCGATCGAGCTGTGGCGGCCGCCAACGGCGTTCTGGGCCATCTGGGCGAACAGCGCGTTCGTGTAGCGCATCAGCAGCTGGGGCAGGGCGCCGCCCTTGTTGAAGGCGTCGCGCAGGAATTGGGTTTTCAGGCGGTAGCCGTAGCCGGCGCTCTGGACGACGGCGCTGCAGGTCGCGCGCTCGCCCATGAACAGCGATACGCCGACGGCACCTTCATGGCCGACCACGGCGATTTCCGTCGTGGCGCCGTCTTCCATCACGTACAGGAGGGAGACGATGGCGGTGGTGGGGAAGTACACGTATTCCAGCTTGCTGCCATATTCGAACAGTTCCTTGCCGAAGGGCAGCGGAACCAGTTCCAGGTGCTCGAACAGGGTTTCCAGGTCTTGGCGCGGCAGGGCCGCGAGCAACTCGTTTTGTTGGGTGCCGCTGTAGCTGACAACCGGGCGGGCGGCCAGTTTGATTTCTTCGCTGGTCGAGGGAATCTGATTCACCGATTGCGCCTTTTTCTGGGCGGCGTTACCGAGTTGGGCGTTATTCATTTTGTCCTCGTTATCTCTGACATACATCACTGGGGCGATTGCTTGGATGGGTTTCCTCATCGCGATGTGTGTACATTAATGCCATAGTCTCTTGCCGAACATAAGACTAGCTGTCGCCCCCATGTAGGCTCTATGCATGATGTTATGTAAGCCCAGTCCTACTAGAGAGAAACTTTCAGTAGAGGGCTTTTTTTGTAACTTCGACAATGGTTTGGCGGCATTAAAACGTTTCGATGGCCGGCCTTTTTTGCCATTCCGGCCACATCCATACGCCCGTCGCGGCCGCTCAGATTGCTCGCCATCACATGCCGCGCCCGACTGTTCCTACATGGGGCGCGTGCGGTGCGCCGGGAATTGGTTCACACAAGGTACGCTGGACCCGGTAAAATCGAGAGTTTTGCAAGCGCCCCAGGGCGAGACCATGTCCAACGAAATCGACGCAACCACCACCGACATCCAGGAAGCCGCGGTAACCGGCAAGCCCGCAGCCACGATCGCGCGCGAAGTCGCGCGCCGCCGCACCTTCGGCATCATTTCCCACCCCGACGCCGGTAAAACGACGCTCACCGAAAAGCTGCTGCTGTTCTCGGGCGCGATCCAGCTCGCAGGCACCGTCAAGGGCCGCAAGAGCGGCCGCCATGCGACGTCGGACTGGATGGACATCGAAAAGCAGCGCGGCATCTCGGTCGCGTCGTCGGTGATGCAGTTCGAGTTCCGCGACCACGTCATCAACCTCCTCGACACCCCGGGCCACCAGGACTTTTCGGAAGACACGTACCGCGTGCTGACGGCCGTCGACTCGGCGCTGATGGTGATCGACGCCGCGAAGGGCGTGGAAGAACAGACGATCAAGCTGCTGGACGTCTGCCGCATGCGCGACACGCCGATCGTCACCTTCATGAACAAGCTCGACCGCGAAACCCGCGACCCGCTCGAGCTGCTCGACGAAGTGGAGTCGGTGCTGAAGATCGAATGCGCGCCGGTGACCTGGCCGATCGGCATGGGCAAGAACTTCCGCGGCGTGTACCACCTGCTGAACGACGAAGTCATGCTGTTCAAGGCGGGCGAAGAGAAGGCCGACGGCGCCTACGAGATCATCAAGGGCATCGACAACCCGCGCCTCACCGAGATGTTCCCGCTCGAGATGGAACAGCTCAAGATGGAAGTGGAGCTGGTGCACGGCGCCTCGCATCCGTTCGACCTGGAGCGCTTCCTGTCCGGCGTGCAGACCCCCGTGTTCTTCGGCTCCGCCATCAACAACTTCGGCGTGCGCGAGATCCTGTCGGCCCTCGTCGAATGGGCGCCGGGCCCGCGCGAGCGCGATGCGACCGTGCGCGCCGTGCGCCCGGACGAGCAGCCGTTCTCCGGCTTCGTCTTCAAGATCCAGGCCAACATGGACCCGGCACACCGCGACCGCATCGCGTTCCTGCGCGTGTGTTCCGGCCGCTTCGAGAAGGGCATGAAGGTCAAGCACCTGCGCCTGGGCCGCGAAGTGAAACTGTCGTCCGTCGTGACGTTCATGGCGTCGAGCCGCGAACAGGTCGAAGAGGCTTACGCGGGCGACATCATCGGCCTGCCGAACCACGGCAACATGCAGATCGGCGACAGCTTCTCGGAAGGCGAGCTGCTGACGTTCACCGGCATCCCGTACTTCGCGCCGGAGCTGTTCCGCACGGTGCGTATCCGCAATCCGCTCAAGACCAAGCAGCTCCACAAGGGCCTGCAGCAGCTGGGCGAAGAGGGCGCCGTGCAGGTGTTCAAGCCGGTGATGGGCAGCGACCTGATTCTCGGCGCTGTCGGCGTGCTGCAGTTCGAGGTCGTCGCGAGCCGCCTGCTGAACGAATACGGCGTCGACGCCGTGTTCGAGGGCGCGAGCATCAGCAGCGCGCGCTGGGTGTCGAGCGACGACAAGAAGGCCCTGTCCGACTTCGAGACGCAGCTGGCGCACAACGTCGCCTACGATGCGGCCGGCAACCTGGCCTACCTCGCCACGTCCGGCGTCAACCTGCGCCTCACGCAGGAGCGCTGGCCGAAGCTGCAGTTCCACGCGACGCGCGAACACGCCGCGAAGCTGGACTGATGCGGCATGCGTTGATCGTCACGCCTCCGGCCTGGCGATCAACGCCTCCACGATACTCCCCACGTAGCACACGGCGAACACGATCCCGGCCAGCGTCACGCTGAACGGCGTGGGCGCATTCGCCAGCTGCGCCTCGATCGCCGCCGGATCCATCGCCATCTTCCCGCTCAACAGCTGGTCGGCGACCGTGTTCGCCTGGTCCAGCGCAAAATTGAAATACAGGATCGCGGCGATGGCGGCCGGCGCCAGGAACAGCAGCGCGCGCGTGCGCCGCCCCAGGTAGTACTGGCCCACGCCGGGAAACACCAGGGCCGACAGCAATGCGCCCACATTCTTACGTCTCATCCTGTTCCTCTCACGTTGGCGGGCTTGAGCCAACACAATGGCCAACCCCGGGGTCGGCGTACATTCATTTAATGCACGCCGGAAATACTGCCAGCCAGGAGGAGACCATGACCCATTCATTCCCCCTCGAACTCGTCAATCGGACGACGTCCTGACATGCTGGCCCGTCTGCGCATCGGTCCCAAGCTGCTGCTGGCGCCCGGCGTCGTGCTGCTGCTGCTCGTGCTGCTGTCCTGCGGCAGCTACTACGCGATGGTACGCCAGAATGCGTCGCTCGACAGCATCGTGCAGCGCCGGGCGGCCAACATGCGCGCGGCGGCGGAGCTGTCCGCGGCGGCGCGCAGCGCGCATGCCCAGGCGTACCAGGTCCTGACCTGGATCAGCGGCAGCTTTCCGCACTTCCGCGTCGACCCGCTCGCACTCGATCTGCGGGCCCGGCACGGCGGGGTCGAGCGCGACCTCGCCCAGCTGGCGCGCCTGACGGCAGACAGCCCGGAAGAACAGCGCTACGTCGAACAGGCCCGCGCCGCCTGGGCGCAATACGTGCCGGCCGTGCGCGACGTGATCGAGATCGCGCGCATCGACCAGTCGATCAGCGCCAATGCGATGGTCAAGGCGGAGCGCGCGTTCGCCGTCGTCGCCCAGCGGCTGGCGGAGCTGTCGCGGCGCGAGCAGGCCCTGTCCGAGCAGGCGTCGCGCGATGCGGCCGACGATTTTCGCCTGATCGCGGTGCTGATGCCGGTGGTGATCGTCCTGTCGATCGCGGCCTCGCTGGCGATCACGATGGCGGTGCGGCGCGCGCTGCTGGCCGATATCGGTGCGATCGGCGCGGCCGCCCATGGTCTCGCCAGCGGCGACCTGACGATCCGCGCGCGGACCTATGCGGACGACGAAATCGGCCAGACGGCACGGCTGCTCGACGCCGGCATCCGCGGCCTGAACCGCCAGTTGCGCACCGTGCTCGAGTCGGCCCGCGCGATCGGCGAGGCGTCGCGCGAGATCACGCTGGGCCGTGCCGGCATGCCGCCGCGACAC
>NZ_JBKYMO010000074.1:0-16983 GCF_047302915.1 Massilia sp. CT11-108
ACGGGTATGTGTTCTCGTTGGCTCTGCTGGTCCACGCTCTGCGCGAACGCCGGCGGGACCAGCAGAGCCAACGAGAACACATACCCGTTGATTGTCTTCGTCATGGCGTGTTCCTTATTTCGGGCTCTCGACCGTATAGCCTTGCGCCTGCAGGTCGGCCAGATAGCTCTGCGGACCGATGACGTTCTTCATCGGCAGGAGCGCAAACGTCGACGTGTTGTCGGCCAATGCTTTCTCGGCCGCCTTCATCCAGTTGGCACGGATGCGCTCGGGAAGATGCTGGAATGCGGGAGAATTTTTGGCGAACTGGCTGTTGAAGATGGCGTCGTTGCACGCCTTGTCGCGCTCGGCGTAATCGAGGCTCGACATCTCGGCGATATTGCCATTGGCCCAGGCGTTCGCGCGCACGCGCATGGCGTCGATATCGCCTTCCAGGCGGTCCAGGGTCTTGGTGAAGCACGCCACGTCTTCCACTTGCGACTTCTTGAATTCCTTCATCAGCGCGCGGGGATCGTCGACGTCCATGCTGAGCGTGGTCGACGTGATCTTGACCTTGTTGTGCCTGGCCGCCTTTTCGATCTGCTCTTCCACGCCGGTATTCTGGGTCAGGCCGCTTTTCGACAAGCCCTTGCTCAGCAGCGTGTCGGCGACGAAGATCGGGCGGCGCCGCTCGATGCCGTCATCATCGCCGATATACTTGCCCTTCAATACCTGCCAGCGCGCATACACGTCCGCCGGGAGCACGTCGTGCAGCGTGGCGCCGTCCGGATTCTTGTCGATGCCGATCGCGGTCGGCAGCAGGGTCAGGCCCCGGAAGAAGCCGACCTCCATGCGGGCACCCGGCCGTGTCAGCACTTCCTGCGACTTGCCGACAAGACGTTCCACGCGCGCCGCATCCCACTCCATCTTCTGCGGCAGCGGGGAATACACGCCGAACACCCACATCACGTGGTCGCCCTTCGATACTTTCCAGACGCCGGGACCGGGCCGGCGGCCTTCGACCACGACCGTCGCGGGGACGGTGTCAAAGGCCTCGGCGGCGGTGGGCGCGGGTTCGGGCTCGGGCGTGGTCTGGGCCAGAACAGGCAGGGTCAGGAAACTCAGGTAAAGCGCACATGCATACCGTTTGCTCATCGGGCATCCCATCGTTGTTGTTGTGTGCGCAAAAGCTTAGCGCCACCGATGAGCTTAGCCTATCGAGGCAACGAAGTGTTACATCTTTGACATGCATATATCGCAACGGCAACGTTCACGCGTCCGGTACGTCGACCGGGCGGTCCAGGAGCGCGTGCGCCAGCCTGAGGCCCTCGACCATCGTGTCGAAGGCCTCGCGCTTCGCGTCCTCGCCCGGCACGCGCAGCACATACGACGGGTGGTATGTCGTGACGACCCAGCGCCCTTCGTGGCGCAGCGGTTTGCCGAGGGAATTCTTGAGCGTGACGTTGGCCGTGCGCAGCACCGACTTCAGCGCGGTGGCGCCGAGGGCCACGATGACGGTCGGCTTGACGCTCGCCAGTTCCTTGTCGAGCCAGTAGTGGCAGGCCTCGATCTCGCGCTGGACCGGCGTCTTGTGCAGGCGCCGCTTGCCGCGCGGCTCCCACTTGAAATGCTTGACGGCGTTGGTGACGTAGATCGTGTCGCGGTCGACGCCGGCCGCCTCGCACACGCGGTCCAGCAGCTTGCCGGCCGGGCCGACGAACGGCTGCCCCGCCAGGTCTTCCTGGTCGCCCGGCTGCTCGCCGACGAACATGATCTTCGCCCGCTTGGGTCCCTCGCCGCCCACGGCCTGCGTCGCGAACTGCCACAGCTCGCAGCGCCGGCATTCGTCCAGTTTCGACGGCTGCTGGCGTTCCGGTTGCGCATCCTCGGGGGCGATCGGGATCGTCGTGCCCTTGCGCTGGCCGACGGCCTCGTACTGGCCCACCTTGCGCGCACCCAGCGCCGCCTCGCTGACCATGTGCGGCACGATCTTCGCCTCCGGCAGGTTCTTCCACCGGTCCGACTGGATATGCTGGTGCATCACGTTCGTGTTCAGGCGGGCCGGGTTGAACACGCTGCGGTAGTAGGTCAGCCACAGGGCTTCGCCCGTGTCTTCGAGGTCGGCCGCATCGCGCACGAGCGGTCCCGTGTTGTGCAGCGTATGGCCATCCCACAGGACGCTCGCCTCCGGCGTGGCGATCATCCAGCTAACCTTGCCCATGCGCGAGACGAAATGGTCGGCCACCTGGGGCAGCACGTCGTGGCGCGGCTCGTACCAGGCGACGAAGCGCGGCGGGCCGGCTTCTTCCGGGCGCTCGCGGAAGCGGATGTAGGCATGCATGTCGTGTTCCTCGCGGCGGACCGCCTTCACCATCGCGTGCAGCCGGGCGCCATCCTCGTCGGCCGGCGACTGCACGTCGTGCTCGCCCAGCTGCCAGCGCCAGATCACGCGGTACAGGAAGGCCCAGCGGTCCGGCACGCGGCAGCAGGCGGCCGACTGCAGCATCTCCATCAGCGAGCGCGGGATGTGCGGCGCGGGGCGCAGCGGCTCATTCCTTGGCTCGTCCGGCGGTATGACGGGATTATGCGGTGCCTCGGCGGGGGCCGGCGCACCCGTGAACAGGTCGCCGCCGGCCAGCAGGTCGCCCATGTGCGGCACGCCCCACGTCACCTGGTCGGGCGGGATGCCGTGGACGAGCAGCTCGCGCGCGGCCTCGCGCCACTCCGCGAACGTCTCGACCTGCACCGGCTGCCCTGTCCGGACCAGCGCATCCGCCGCCATCACGCCGCCTGCAGTTCCGGCCACAAATTCATCTGCTGGGGGGCGTCGGCCAGGTTACGCCGCAGCAGGTCGGACGACGCGGTGCCCTGCGCCGGCTTGTAGTCCGCCGTGATCACGAAGGGCGCCAGCTTTTTCAGGCTGCAGCGCAGGCGCGACAGGTCTTCCCAGCGGATGCGCCGCAGCCGCCGCAGGTCGATCAGGCGCTTGGCCGTGCGCAGTCCGATGCCCGGCACGCGCGCGATCATGGTCTCGTCCGCGCGGTTCAGGTCGAGCGGGAAGTGGTCGCGGTTCGCGAGCGCCCAGCCCAGCTTCGGGTCGATGTCCAGCGCCAGGTTGCCGGCCGTGGGCATCAGCTCCTTCGCCGTAAAACCGTAGCCGCGCAGCAGGAAGTCGGCTTGGTACAGCCGGTGCTCGCGCAGCAGCGGCGGCGGCGCGGACGGCACGCTGGACGGGCTGTGCGGGATCGGGCTGAACGCCGAGTAGTACACGCGTTTCAGTTTATAGCTGCCGTACAGCGTCTGCGCGGTATTCAGGATCGTCTGGTCGTCGCTGGCGTCCGCGCCGACGATCATCTGCGTGCTCTGCCCCGCCGGCGCGAACGTGGGCGCCTTGGGGTGGTCGTCCTTTTCGTCCAGTTTCGTGCGGATGGAACCCATCGCCAGCTTGATCGTGTGGACGCTCTTTTCCGGCGCGAGCTTCGTCACGCTGTCCTGCGTGGGCAGCTCGATGTTCACCGACAGCCGGTCGGCATAGCGGCCCGCCAGTTCGATGAGGCGCGGGTCGGCATCGGGAATCGTCTTGAGGTGGATGTAGCCGCGGAACTGGTGGTCTTCGCGCAGGCGGCGCGCGACCTCGACCAGCTGTTCCATCGTGTAGTCGCTCGACTGGATGATGCCGGAGCTGAGGAACAGGCCGTCGATGTAGTTGCGCAGATAAAAATCGCGCGTGAGCTTCACGACCTCGTCGACGGAAAAGCGGGCGCGCGGCACGTTCGACGTGCGCCGGTTCACGCAGTACTGGCAATCGTAGACGCAGAAGTTCGTCAGCAGGATCTTCAGCAGCGACACGCAGCGTCCGTCCGGCGTATAGCTGTGGCAGATGCCCATGCCGTTCGTCGCACCCAGCCCGTCCTTGTCGACGGAATCGCGCCTGGGCGCGCCGCTGCTGGCGCAGGAGGCGTCGTACTTGGCCGCGTCGGCCAGGATCTCGAGCTTGTCTTTGAGTTCCATCGCGAATAAATACTGTATATATAAACAGTATATCGCGAATCGCTCCCGCCGTGCCGTGCGCGAACGCACTGTTGCGCGGTTTGCGCCAGATCAATGTGCGTGCCGCTGACGGTGGTTTCACAGTGGTAATATCAGTGGATTGTTACATGCTTCGGCCAGGATTCACCATGTCTGTACAGTTTCGCAACAACGTCCACGTCACCGGCTCCGGACCTGTCACCATGGTGTTCGTGCACGGTTTCGGTTGCGACCAGACCATGTGGCGCTTCCTGGCGCCGGCGTTCGCGCAGCGCTTCCGCGTCGTGCTGTACGACCTCACGGGCAGCGGCCGCTCCGACTGGGAAGCCTACGACCGCGCGAAGTACGCCAGCCTGCAGGGCCACGTGACGGACCTGCTGGACATCCTCGACGCCTGCGCGGCCGGTCCGACCGTCGTCGTCGGGCACTCGGTCGGCGCGTCGATCGGGCTGCTGGCGTCGGTGGCGGCCCCGGAGCGTTTCCTCGCCCAGGTCCTCGTCGGCCCGTCGCCCTGCTACATCAACGACGGCGATTACATCGGCGGCTTCAACCGCGAGGACATCGACGGCCTGCTGCAGGCGATGGAGACGAACTTCCTCGACTGGTCGCGCAAGATGGCGCCCGCGATCATGGGCGCGCCCAATCGTCCGGAACTGGGCGCGGAACTGACGCGCAACTTCTGCCGCAACGATCCCGCCATCGCCAAGCATTTCGCGCGCGTGACCTTCCAGGCCGACATCCGCGCCGAAGTCGAACACTCCACCGTCCCCGCCCTGGTCCTGCAATGCAGCGACGACCTGATCGTGCCGCGCGAAGTGGGCGAATGGCTGCACGAGCACTTGGCGCACAGCACGCTGAAGGTCATCGACAACGTGGGCCACTGCCCGCATTTGAGCGCGCCGACGGCCAGCTCGGTCGCGATCGATACCTTCCTCGCACGGACGCTGCGCCAGGATGCACGGCTCGCCTTGAATCCGGCAGTGTAAGACAGGACGCAATCCGGTGCCGAAAATGCACCAATACGCGGCATGGACCCGTGCGATAGTGGCGCCGCTATCGACACCACCGGAGACACCATGCAGCTCTACCACATGCGCGGCGCCTGTTCGCTGGCCGACCTGATCGTTCTCGGCTGGCTCGGCGTGCCGCACGAGATCGTGCCGATGACGCTCGACTCGGTCAAGGCGCCCGCCTACCTGGCGCTCAACCCCGGCGGCAACGTGCCGCTGCTCGTGCACGACGACCTCGCCCTCACGGAAAACGTCGCCATCCTCGGCTACCTGGCCGACCTCCATCCGCATGCGCGGCTGGCGGGCGACGGCAGCCCGCGCGGCCGGGCCGAAGTCATGCGCTGGCTGGCGTTCCTCAATTCGGACGTCCACAAGGCATTCAAACCCCTGTTCGCGCCGGAGCGCTTCCTCGACGAACGCGACCTGGACGAGCAGCTGGCGGCCAACGCGCGCCGCCATGTCCGGGCATACCTCGAACGCCTCGACGGCGCGCTCGCGGACCGCGACTGGCTCACGGGGCAGCGTTCGATCGCCGATCCCTACCTCTACGTCGTGCTGCGCTGGGCACAAGCGAAAGGCGTCGACATGGCGGGCCTCGATGCGCTGGCCGCGTTCCACGAGCGGATGTCGCGCGATCCGGCGGTGCGCGACGCGCTGCGCGCCGAGGAAGCCTGACCGGACGTCCATGCACATCGGGAAGTCCTACGGGCTGTTCGAGTTCGCGCATTGGACCCGGCGCCACATCTACCCGCTCGCCGCGGTCGCCGGCACGGTCGCGGCCCTGTACCAGCTGGGCGGCTGGCATTGGCTTTCCCTGCCGTGGCCCGTGCTCGCGCTGCTGGGTACCGCCGCGTCGTTCATCGTCGGGTTCAAGAATGCGCAGAGCTATGGCCGCACGGTCGAAGCCCAGCAGATCTGGTCGTCCCTCGCGGCCGCCAGCCGCCACTGGGGCCTGATCTGCCGCGATTTTCCGACCGACGAGCGCGCGATCCCCGCGCTGGTCACCCGCCACCTGGCCTGGCTGACGGCCGTCCGCTACCAGCTGCGCGCGCCGCGCGTGTGGGAGGCCGCCACGGCCGCGGCGAATGCCGAATACCGGGAACGCATGTTCGACGTGGCGGAACGCAGCGTGCCGCTCGAGGCCGAACTGGCCCGCTATCTGCCGCCGGACACCGTCGCCCACCTCCTGACCGTCGACGACGTCCCCGCCGCGCTCATGTCCCTGCAGAGCCGCGCCATCCGCGACCTGTTCCACGGCCAGGCGCTGCAGATGCTGCAATACGCCGAGATGCAAAAGACCCTGAAGGACCTGATCGATCAGCACGCGCGGGCGCAACGCCTCAAGGATTTTCCTTATCCGCGCCAGTACGCGATCGTCAATTCGCTGTTCGTCTGGCTGTTCGCCCTGCTGCTGCCACTGGGTACGGTGCGGGAATTCGCGCGGCTGGACGGACAGATGGCGTGGCTGGCCGTGCCGTTCAGCGTGCTGATCGGATGGATGTACCTGGCACTCGACCAGGTCGGCGCCAGCACCGAGAATCCGTTCGAAGGCAGCGCCAACGATGTGCCGATCACGTCCCTGTCGCGGGCGATCGAAGCCGAGTTGAGCGTGCTCCATGGCCTGCCCCACGACCGGCCACCCGCCCCGCCGGCCGGCCACATCGTGCTCTAGGATCTAGGCCGCGCCGATATAGCCGTTGGCCTGCGCCAGCAGTGCCGGTTCCATGCGCGCGGCGATGCGCCGGATATAGTTCGCGGCCGGCGCGATGCCCGCGGCGCCCGCGCGGTGCAGCCATGCATAGGCTTCGACGAGATCGAGCGGCACGCCCTGCCCCGCCGCATACATCACGCCGAGGTTGAACTGGGCGCGCGCATGGCCCTGGCGCGCGGCGCACAGGTACCAGAAGTGCGCGGCCTCGTAATCGCGCTCGGCGCCGTGGCCGCTGTCGTGGCGCAGGCCCAGCGCGAACTGCGCGAGCGCGTGGCCCTGCTCGGCCGCCTTGCGGTACCACAGCGTCGCCTGGCGCGGATCGACCGTGCCCGTGTCGTCGCGGTCGAGGAGTTGGCCCAGCGCGTACTGCGCGGGCGCGTAGTCCTGGTCGGCCGCCTTGCGGTACCAGTACGCGGCTTCGCGTTCGTCCTGCGTGACGCCATTGCCGCTCTCGTAGCGCAAGGCGAGATCGAACTGCGCGCGCAGGTGGCCCTGTTCCGCGGCCTTGCGATACCAGTCCAGTGCGATGGAAGGATCCTGCACCACGCCATGGCCCGCATCGTACAACTGGCCGAGGTGGTATTGCGCGCCGGCGAAGCCCTGCTCCGCGGCGAGGGCGTACCAGTACGCGGCCTGCACGTAATCCTGCTCGACGCCCTGGCCGTGTTCATGACGCAGGCCGAGATTGTCCTGCGCGCCCGCGTGTCCCTGCTCGGCGGCGCGCCGGAACCACGCGAGCGCCAGCTCCGGATCGCGCGCGACGCCATGGCCGGCATCGTGGATCAGCGCGAGGTTGAACTGCGAGCTGGCGTGGCCCTGCTCGCCCGCGCGGCCGTACCACAGGACCGCCTTCTCGCTGTCCTGCGGCAGGTCCTGGCCCTTGTCGTAGCGGAGGCCCAGGTTGAACTGCGCGGGCGCATAGCCCTGCTCCGCGGCCTTGCGGAACCAGTGGATGGCCTGCTGCACGTCGCGTGCGATGCCCTGGCCACTGTCGTATCTGAGTGCGAGATTGAACTGCGAGCGCGCGTAATTCTGTTCGGCCGCCTTGCGATACCACTCGACGGCCTGCGCGACGTCCTGGGCGACGCCCTTGCCGCCCTCGTACATCATGCCGAGATTGTGCTGGGCGCCGGGGTCGCCCTGTTCGGCGGCCTTGTTAAACCAGTGCAGCGCCTCATGCACGTCGGCCGGCGTGCCCTGTCCCTTCGCATACAACCAGCCCAGGTTGTACTGGGCCTGCACGTAGCCCTGCTCCGCGGCTTGCCGGTACCAGTACAGCGCCTGGCCCAGGTCCTGCGCCACGCCTTGCCCCTTCTGGTACATCACGCCGAGGTTGTACTGCGCCTGTTCGAGGCCGCTGCTCGCCGCCATGCGATACCAAGCAACGGCCTGCTCGTAGTTGCGCGGCACGCCGTGGCCGTTCACGTACATGAAGCCCAGGCTGTGCTGGGCCGTGGCGACGCCGCGCTCCGCGAGCGCCTTGACCCGCAAGAACTCAGCGGTATGGCGAGCGTCGGTCTCGCTGGGGGTCATGACGCATCAGGCCTGGAAGGCGAGCACGTTCGAGACGCCCGCCGGCAGTGTCTGCCCGCGCAGCACGTCGATGAAGCGGCCGAGCGGCATCGGGCGGTGGTACAAATAGCCCTGCATCGTCAGGCAGCCGTTCGCGCGCAGGTAGCCGGCCTGCGAATCCGTCTCGACGCCTTCCGCGATCAGGTTCAGGCCCAGGCCGCGCGCGATCGAGATGATCGCGAGGACGACCGGATAGTGCCCGTGCTCGTCGTGGATCTCCTTGACGAACGACTGGTCGATCTTGATCGTGTGGACCGGGAAGCGGTGCAGATAGGCCAGCGACGAATAGCCGGTGCCGAAGTCGTCGATCGCGACGGACACGCCCAGCTGGCCGAGTTTGTTGAGCTGCTCGATCGCGTGCTGCGGGTTGCGGATGCAGATGTTCTCGGTGATTTCGACTTCGATCTGGCTCGGCGCGATCCCGTAGCGCAGCAGCGCGTTGCGCATCTTTTCGTAGAAATCGCCGCGGTCGAGGTATTGCGGCGACAGGTTCAGCGACAGCCGCACCTGGTTGCCGCCGATGTTCTTCCACTGCAGCATGTCGCGGCACAGCGCGCCGATCATCCAGTCCGAGATCGGCAGCATCAGGCCGTTCTCTTCGGCGAACGGCAGGAATTCGCCCGGCGACACGACGCCGCGCGTCGGATGGTTCCAGCGCATCAGTGCCTCGGCGCCGACGATGCGGCCGCTGATGGCGTCGATCTGCGGCTGGTAGTACATCTCCAGCTCGTTGTTCTCGAGCGCGCGGCGCAGGCTCTGTTCCAGCGCGATCTTCTGGTGCGACACGTCCTGCATCGACGGGTCGTAGAACGCGTGGCCGTTCTTGCCCTGCCCCTTGATCTGGTACATGGCGATGTCGGCGTGACGCAGCAGCTCGTCGATCGATTCGCCGTGGACCGGATAGACCGCGATGCCGATCGAGGCCGAGATGTGCACGGCGTGGCCGTCCAGGTCGAACGGCTCCTGCAGCACCTCGAGGAATTTGTCGGCCACCATGCGCGCGTCGTCGCGGTCGCGCAGTTCCGGCAGCACGATCGTGAATTCGTCGCCGCCCTGGCGCGCCAGCGTGTCGCCCTTGCGCAGGCATTCTTTCAAACGGCCCGCGGCCTGCTGCAGCAGCTCGTCGCCCTTGACGTGGCCGAGCGTGTCGTTCACGAGCTTGAAGCGATCGAGGTCGATGAACATGACGGCAAGTTCCGTCTGTTTGCGCTTGGCCTGGATGACGGCGAGGCCGAGGCGGTCCTTGAACAGGATGCGGTTCGGCAGGTCGGTCAGGATGTCGTGGTAGGCCTGGTACGAGATGACTTCCTCGGCGCGCTTGCGGTCCGTGATGTCGCGCGCGACGCCGTACGTGCCGTAGAACTCGAGCCGTTTCACTTCCTGGTCGGGCACGTGCATGCCGATCGCGTTCAGCGAGATCGTCATCAAGGTGTTGTTGAAGGTGCGTTCCTGGTTGGCACCCGCATGGCACTTCAGGCGCAGCTCGACGTTGCGCGAGGCCCGCTCGTCGACCCGGCGCTCGTTGAAGACGTAGCGCGCGCGCTCCAGGTCTTCGTCGTGCACGAGGATCGAGTAATGCTGGCCGATGAGTTCTTCGCGCTTGTAGCCGAGCAGCTGGTAGGCGCGGTCGTTGATGAAGGTGAACTTGCCTTCGTGGTTCAGCGTGTAGATGATGTCCGGCGACGAATCCACCAGGTAGCGGTACATCTTTTCCGAGTTTTCCAGCTGGCTCGCGATGCGCGCGTTGGCCTGTTCCAGGCGGCGCTGCTTCAGGGCGTTCGCGACGGTCTTGAGCAGTTCCTCGCGGCTGTACGGCTTGCGCAGGTAATCGTAGGCGCCGCGTTTCAGCGCGCCGATGGCGGCGTCGATGCCGACCTCGCCGCTCATCACGATCACGTCGGCGTCGATGCCCTTCTCGTTGATGAAGTCCATGATCTCGTGGCCGCCGATGTCGGGCAGGCGCAGGTCGAGCAGCACGAGGTCGAAGCGCAGGCGCGCCAGGTGCGCGAGGGCTTCTCCTCCTGTGGCGGCCGTGACGAGCTGGTAGCCGCGGCCCTGCAGCAGTTCGTACAGGGAGGTGAGCAGGCGCGGTTCATCGTCGACGAGCAGGAGTCGGGGCTGGTCGATGCCGAGCGAGGATTGCGTGTCGTGGGGGCTGGACGACGTGGCGCTGGCGGAGAATGGATTCATTGTTACCTTATACGGATCCAAGCGCGCGCACCGGCGGTATGGCCGGGGCGCCGGCGCCGGCATGCGCCGGCAGCAGGATTTCAAAACTGGTGCCGGTCGTGCCGCTGCGGCAGGCGATATGCCCGTTCAGCTTCTTGACCAGGCTGTGCACGATCGACAGGCCGAGACCGTGGTGCGGTCCCTCCTTGGTGCTCTTCACGGCCGAGAACAGGTTGGCCAGCACCTCGCGCGACAGGCCCGGCCCGGTGTCGGAGACGACCAGTTCCAGGTACAGCCTGCGCTCGCGGTTCACGTGGCCGCGGTTGGCGATCTCGATGCGGCCGCCGCTGCCGGACAGCGCCTCGATCGCGTTCTTGACGAGGTTCACGAGGATCTGCTTGAGGATGTCCGGATCGCCCTCGATGCGGCTCTCGACGTCCGACATGCTCACGACGATCTCCACGTTTGCCGGAATGAAGTTCGTCGTGCGGAACAGGCGCAGCACGTCGTCGACGACGCGGGCGACGTCCGCCGCCGGCGCACTGTCGACCTTCGACGTAGCGGCGCCCAGCTGGATCTCGGTCAGGCTGCCCACCAGCTGGCCGACGCGGTCGATCTCCTCGTTCAGGATCGACAGCTCGGCGCTGACGGGTTCCTGGCGTTCGAGCTTGCTGTCCAGGACCGACAGGTAATTCTTGATGATGGCCAGCGGTACCGTGAATTCGGCAATGCGCTGCTGGTTCGCGGTCGGCGCGCCGACGAGGGCCTGGCCGGTCGGGTTCTCCAGCAGCACGACGGCGTTCGCGAAATCGAACAGGATGCGTGCCGAGCGCGTCATCGCTTCCAGCAGGCCCGACTCGCCCTGCTGGCGCGCGAACGCCTGGCCCACTTCGGACACGAGCACCAGGTTGCGCACTTCCTCGGACAGGCGCTGCTGCACGGGATCGACGGGCGGCGGCGGCGCGAACGCGGCCGGCACGGGCAGGTCGTCGGCGCCGGCGAGATCGATGCCGAGGTGGATCGCGGCCTTCTCGACCTGGCGCGCGGCGAGGCCCAGCAATTCGTCCGGCGCTTCCGGACCGAGACCGCACAGCGCGCGCGCCTCGTCCACGAGGGTATCGTCGTGCGCATGGCAGGCCAGCACGTGGGCCACGCGCACGATGCGGATCAGGGGATGCGCCGCTTCCAGGCGCTCGCTCGGCTCATGGTGGTACAGCACGGAATCGGCGAGGAAGGAATCGAGCTGCCAGCGTTCGATCAGCCAGGCGCCCGCTTCCGCATGCGTGATCTGCAGGGTGCGCTGTTCGACGGCGCACAGGTCTTCGTCGTCGCGCGCCGTGAAGTTGAAGGCGTATTCCTTCGGCGCCGTCGCGAGCAGCGCCAGGCGGCCGACGTTGTGCAGCAGGCCGGCGAGATACGCTTCTTCCGGCTGCGCGTAATTCATGCGGCGTGCGGTTTCGCGCGCCAGCACGGCGGCCGTCAACGAGTTCTTCCAGAACGCGCGCAGGTCGGTGGCGCTGGAATTCGGGAAGCTGTTGAAGGTCTGGAAGACGGAGTCGCTGATGACCAGCGTCTTGATCATGTCCGTGCCCAGCGCCACCATCGCCTGCTCGAGGTTCGGCTGGCGGCTGTTGCGGTGGTACGCGGAGCTGTTGGCGACGGTGAGGATCTTGCCGGTCATGCCGGCATCCTTCGCAACCAGCGCGGCCAGTTCGGGCATGCCCAGATCGTCCGCCTGCAGGTGTGCAAGCAGCTTGATGAGGATCTGGGGCATGGCCGGCAAGCGCGCGATCAGCAGGCGATTGCGGATGTCCTGGTCAGGTTGATGTATGGATTCAAGCACGGCCGCCAACTTGGTTTTTGGGTGATGGCCGCTCTCCCCTGCGGGGGCTGCCACAGTGTTCGTTCTTGCGGTCCCTGGAATAGATCAATGCTTACATCGTTAT
The DNA here is from genome assembly GCF_047302915.1 of Massilia sp. CT11-108. Classification (NCBI taxonomy): domain Bacteria; kingdom Pseudomonadati; phylum Pseudomonadota; class Betaproteobacteria; order Burkholderiales; family Oxalobacteraceae; genus Massilia; species Massilia sp. CT11-108. The sequence goes on from NZ_JBKYMO010000074.1 coordinate 12,417, forward strand.
TCCAAGCATGAAAAACTTATCTTAGCATATATACATTTCTGACCGGGAACAATACTTTCCAAGAAATTTGACGCGTTTTAGAATCAAATTTCAACTGAAATGTATTGACAATGCGCAGAGAAGTCCCTGAAATTTAGCATTTATTTACGATCACTATCATTACCGCAACTACTTTTTAAGCGAGAGCCTTGTACCGGCGGTACTGGCGCGACGTCATCCAGCATGCCAGCGACGCCAGCGCAAACGCGGCCTGGCCGAGCGCCATCGCCAGCACGGAATGGGTCAGCGCCGGCGCGATGAGGCCGGCGACCAGCGCGCCCATCAACGTGGTCACGAACGACTGGCACGACGCCACCGTGCCGCGGATGTGCGGGAACAGGTCGAGCGCGAGCAGGGTGGCGCTGGGGTTGATGATCGAGCTGCCGAAGTTATAGAAGAACATCGGCAGCACGGTCCACGGCAGCGCCGGCGGCAGCACGGCGTGGTAGGCGACGGAGCCGGTGACGGCCGCCAGCATCAACGCATAGCCGATCGCGATTTGGCGCGAGAACGTCATCTTGCCCGCCAGCCGGTTGGCGACCAGTGCGCCCAGGAAGATGCCGCTCACGGCCGGCACGAACAGCCACGCGAAATCCGACGGCCCGAGGTGCAGGTGCACGGGCAGCAGCACCGGCGCACCCGCGATGAACAGGAACATGCCGCCGAAGTTGAACGCGACGATCCCGGACTTCATCTGGAACAGCACGGAGCTGAAGATGTCCCAGTAGCTGCGCGCGAGGAAGCGCGGGTTGAACGGCTGGCGGCGTTCCACCGGCATCGTCTCGGGCAGGTGCTGCCAGCACACCCACCACAGCACGACGGAAAACGCGAGCAGGCCGAGGAAGATCGAGCGCCAGTCGAACGCGGACACGACCCAGCCGCCCAGCACGGGCGCGATGGCCGGCGCGATCGAGAAGATCATCGTCACCATCGACAGCAGCCGCGCGGCCGGCGCGTCCGAATACAGGTCGCGGATGATCGCCCGGCCCACGACGACGCCGGCACCGGCCGATACGCCCTGCATGATCCGGAAGATCCACAGGTAGTGCACGGAATGCGCGGACGCGCAGCCGAGCGTCCCGACCGCGAACACGATCAATCCGACGAGGACCACGTTGCGCCGCCCGAACGCGTCCGACAGCGCGCCATGCCACAGCGACATCGCGGCGAAGGCCAGCATGTACGCCGTCAGCGTCTGCTGCACTTCCAGCCCGGTCGCGTGCAGCGACGCCTGGATCGCGGGGAACGCGGGCAGGTAGGCGTCGACGGAGAACGGGCCGAGCATCGACAGCGCGGCCAGCAGGGTGGCGAGGCCGCCCGCCGACAGCATCGCGATCTTGTGCGGTGCCGGCAGCGGGATGGGGGTGACGGGGTCTTTCGGTAGATTGTCCGGTTCGGGTTCGGGCAGCATTGATTATTCTTCTTTCGGTTTTGCGGCGTCGCGGCGATTGAAACCTGCCACCATGTCGAAGCGGAACAGGCGGCATTCGAGGGCGCCGTTGAAGAACGGGGTCTTGCGCGATTCCTTCAGGCGCAGCATCTTCGGCAGGCCCAGGTCGGCCGTGAACAGATATACCGTCCAGCCGGCGAAGCGCTGCTTCAGGGTAGCGGAGAGCTGCTGGTAGAAGCCGACGGCCATCTCGTCCTGCGGAATGGTGGAATCGCCGCGCACGCCGATCCGCTCGCCGTACGGGGGATTCGTCACCAGCAGGCCGGGCTCGCTGGTGGGCGGCTGCACCTGCTGCGCCTCGATCTGCTTCAGCGGCACCTCGAACAGGATGCCGGCCGAGCGCAGGTTGTGACGCGTCATCGCGACCATGTCGCCGGAGATGTCGGAGCCGAAGATCGTGGGTTCGGCCGGCAGCGGGTTCGGCTTGATCGCCGTCTTCATCTCCTGCCAGGCCTTGGCATTGAAGTTCCTGAATTTCTCGAACGCGAAGCGGCGGCGCGCGCCGGGCGGGATGCCCTGCACCATCTGCGCGGCCTCGATCAGGATCGTGCCCGAGCCGCACATCGGATCGAACAACGTCATGCCCGGCTTCCATCCGGCCACGCGCAGCAGGCCGGCGGCCAGGTTTTCGCGCAGCGGCGCGTCGCCCGTCTCCTCGCGCCAGCCGCGCTTGAACAGCGCTTCGCCGGACGTGTCGAGGTAGATCGTGAAGTTGCGCTGGTCGAGGAAGCCCATGATGCGCATGTCCGGCGTGCGCGTGTCGACGGACGGGCGGCGGCCGAACTGGTCGCGGAAGCGGTCGCAGACGGCGTCCTTGATCTTCAGCGTGGTGAACTCGAGGCTCGTCAGCGGCGACTTGATCGCGGTGATGTCGACGCGGATCGTGTGGTCGACGCTGAACCAGTCTTCCCACGGCTGTTCCAGCACGAGGTCGTAGATGTCGTTCTCGTTGGCGTAGGTGCGGTTGGCGATGCGCAGCAGCACGCGCGACGCGATGCGCGAATGCAGGTTGATGCGGTACGCGTCCGTGTCCGTGCCCGAGCAGTGGACGCCGCCGGGCACCTGGTTGTGCACCTTCAGCGACGTGCTGCCGGTGGTCTGTGCGATCTCGGCCAGCTCGTCGGCCAGCGCCTGTTCCATGCCGCGCGGGCAGGGGCAAAAATAGGAAGTCATGGGGTACCCTTTATCCGTATTGAAAAACATTCGGGGTCAGAGCCCGGTTTTCACGGGTGGGCTCTGACCCCGACTGACTAAAAAAGAACATTCGGGGTCAGAGCCCGGTTTTCACGGGTGGGCTCTGACTCCGACTGACTAAAAAAGAACATTCGGGGTCAGCGCCCGGTTTTCACGGGTGGGCTCTGACCCCGACTGACTAAAAAAGAACATTCGAGGTCAGAGCCCGGTTTTCACGGGTGGGCTCTGACCCCGACTGACTAAAACGAAGCGGCCGGGGATGTAGGCCCGGCCGCCAATCAATCTGGTTGAATCTTCAGGTCAGAACGGTTTGACGACGACCAGGATCACGATTGCCAGCAACAGTAAAACCGGCACTTCGTTGAACACGCGGAACCACTTATGGCTGCGCGTATTGGCGCCGCGTTCGAACTTTTTCAGCAGCGATCCGCACGCATGATGGTAGCCGATCACGAGGATCACGAGCGCCAGTTTTGCATGCAGCCAGCCGCCCTTGATGCCGAAGCCCAGCCACAGCCACAGGCCCAGCAACAGCGCCGGCACCATCAGGATCGTCGTGAAACGGTACAGGCGGCGCCCCATGCCGAGCAGGCGCTCGACGACGGCCGGGTTGCTTTCCTGGGCCAGGTTCACGTAGATGCGCGGCAAGTAGAACAGGCCGGCGAACCACGAGGCGACGAAGACGATGTGCAGCGCTTTGATCCAGAGGTACATGCAGATCCTTTACGTAGGGTGGGCACCCTGTGCCCACGCGTGAAGTTTGCGGTATGTTGGCGTTACACGTGGGCTCGGGGAGCCCACCCTACTTGCGGATCTCTCCGTGGCCGAACACCACGTACTTCAGCGACGTAAGACCCTCCAGCCCGACCGGCCCGCGCGCGTGCAGCTTGTCGTTCGAGATGCCGATCTCCGCGCCCAGGCCGTATTCGAAGCCGTCCGCGAAGCGCGTCGACGCGTTGATCATCACGGAGGCCGAATCGACTTCGCGCAGGAAGCGCATCGCGTCCGTGTAATCCTCGGTGACGATGGCGTCCGTGTGCTTCGAGGAATACGTGTTGATATGCTCGATGGCCGCGTCGATGCCGTCCACGATCTTCACGGCGAGGATCGGCGCCAGGTATTCCGTGCTCCAGTCCTCTTCCGTCGCGGGCGTCAGATGCGGGTAGCCCTGCAGGATCGCCAGCGCTTCCGGATCGGCGCGCAGTTCCACTTCCTTCGTCGCGTACAGCTCGGCCAGTTGCGGCAGCACGGTCGGCGCGATGGCGCGGGCGACGAGCAAGGTCTCCATCGTGTTGCACGTGCCGTAGCGGTGCGTTTTCGCGTTCATCGCGATCGGCAGCGCTTTCGCGATGTCCGCCTTCGCGTCGATGTAGACATGGCAGATGCCGTCCAGGTGCTTGATCATCGGGACGGTGGATTCCTTCATCAGGCGCGCGATCAGGCCCTTGCCGCCGCGCGGGACGATCACGTCCACGAATTCCGGCATCGTGATGAGGGCGCCGACGGCCGCGCGGTCCGTCGTCTCGACGACCTGCACGCCGTGCTCCGGCAGGCCGGCACCGCGCAGACCTTCGGCGACGAGGGCCGCCAGCGCGCGGTTGCAGTGGATGGCTTCCGAGCCGCCGCGCAGGATGGCCGCGTTGCCGCTCTTGATGCACAGGCCGGCGGCGTCGACCGTCACGTTCGGGCGTGCTTCGTAGATGATGCCGATGACGCCCAGCGGCACGCGCATGCGGCCCACCTGGATGCCCGTCGGGCGGAATTTCAGGTCGGTGATCTCGCCGATCGGGTCGGGCAGCGCGACGATCTGGCGCAGGCCGTCGACCATCGTGGCGATCGCCTTGTCGGACAGCGCGAGGCGGTCCAGCAGCGCCGGCTCCAGGC
>NZ_JBKYMO010000075.1:0-16973 GCF_047302915.1 Massilia sp. CT11-108
GCCACGATGGCGCCGCCTTCGCCGTGCGCGGCCATCGCGCCCAGGTTGAACATGGCGTCGGGCTGGCCCTGGCGCGCCGCGGCGGCGAACCAGCGGCGCGCGGTGGCGAGGTTCTTGCCGACGACCTCGCCGCTGTAGAAATAGGTGCCGAGCGCGAACCGGGCATCGGGGTCGCCCTTCAGGGCCGCCTCCTTGTAGTACACGATGGCTTTCGCGGGATCCGCCGGCACGCCTTCGCCCAGGTCGTGCATCCGCCCGGCCGCGAACAGGGCGGCGGGGATGCCGGCGCGGGCCGCCGCCTCGAAATACGCGCCCGCCAGTTTCAGGTCGCGCGGGACGCCGTCGGCCGTGTAGTACGCGAGCCCCAGCAGGTATTGCGCCGGCGCGTAGCCATAGCCGGCCGCCTTTTCGTACCACGCGCGGGCCTTGTCCGTATCGCGTGCCACGCCGATGCCGCGGTCGTACATCCGTGCCAGCATGAACGCGGCGTCGATGCGGGGCGCCAGCAGGTCGGAGCGGGCGGGGTCGTACGGCTTGTGGTCCACCTTTTCCAGCCATGCGACGGCCTGCGCGCCATTCTTCGCCGTCCCGAGTCCGTACAGGTGCATCCGCGCCAGCATCAGCGCCGCGTCGTCGTAGCCGATCTTCGTCCACGCGGTGCCGAACATGTCCAGTGCACGCGCGTAGTCCTTGTTGTCGAAGGCTTCGTAGCCCAGCGCGAGCGTCCTGTCGTTGCGGACGATGCGGTTGCGGCCCGCCGCGAAGCGCCAGTCGGCGCCGCGGCAGCCCGTGACCCGCGCGGTGGCGGAAGACGGGTTCGACACGTCGCCGTCCGGCGCCAGGTCGGAGGCGCGCGGGACGTCGTTCGACATGCTGTCGTCCAGGCCGAAGTCGCGCATGTACGCGGTCGTGACCGGATCGTAGGCGGGATTGTACGGGTCCATGAACGCGCACGACGATGCGGACCGGCCGTTCAGGATGCGGTCCTTCGCCGCGTTGATCGCATGGGGATCGCCGGCCCGCGCGCGGGGACCGTTCACGACCACCGTGTCCGTCTGCGCCTGCACGGAAGACGCCAGCAGGACCGAGAGCAGGGCAGGAATGATGGTTGGCTTCATCGTGTCTCCTCGTTGTGCGGTCAAGGATAGCGCAGCGCGTGTGGCCGGATCGCTCACGGGATTGATCGATTCGGCCGCGGCGGCACGCGGACGGAGAGTTGCGATAACCGGCGATGCGGCAAACGCGCGAATCGGGAGCAAAAAGGAATCGCAATCGCCGCGTTGATCGGTTCGTGTGGTGTTTGCGCACGCACTTCGCTCACGCCGATGAGTATTTCCTGCTGATATATCACGGCGGCTGCACACGACCCTACACTGTTTTCAAGCCGACCCACACAAAAACAGACCGCACAGCGGTCCACCTAGGAGACAGAAAAATGCACGACATCCGACAGGTCATTCGCCCCACGCGCCTCGCCTACGCCGTCTCGCTGGCGGTCGCATCCCTGATGGCGGGCCAGGCTGCGTTCGCGCAGGACGCCACGCCGCCGCAGGACGCGACCAACGCGCAGGCGCCTGGCGCCGGTACGGCGGCAACCGCCGCGCCGCAGGGCAACCAGGAGATCGCGAGCGGGATCGCCACCGTGGTCGTCTCGACCCGCAAATCGCAGCAATCGTCGATCGCCCGCAAGAAGAACGCGGCCACCGCGATCGATTCCATCGTCGCGGAAGACGTGGGCTCGCTGCCGGACCGGAACATCGGCGAGGCGATCTCGCGCATGGCCGGCGTGGCGCTGGACCGCGGCGACTTTGGCGAGGGCGTGACCGTCGCCGTGCGCGGCAACGGCCCCGACCTCACGCGCGTGGAGATCGACGGCATGGCCGTGCAGTCCGCGAACACGGCCGGTCCCGGCTCCAGCGGCCGCGGCAACGAGTTCCGCCAGCTGTCCGCGGACCTGATCAAGAGCGTGGACGTCGTCAAGGGCTCGACGGCCGACATGGTCGAAGGTTCGCTCGGCGGCGGCATCATCATCAAGACGCGTACGGGCCTCGACTTCAAGGAGCCGTTCGCCTCCGTCCGCGTGGCCGGCACCACCAATAATCTGAACAAGAAGTGGGAACCGGACACCAACGTCATCCTGTCGCGCAAGTTCATGGACGACCGCCTGGGCGTGATCCTGAACGCGTCGAAGTCGACGACGGCCAACGAGCAGCACCAGATGCAGGTCGCGACGAGCGCGAACACGGGCTATGCGCGTGCGATCGACTTCGACAACTCGCCGGAAAAGACGTTCACCTATAACCCGTCCACGTTGAACATGGCCGATCCGGCCTCGACCACGCCGGCGGGGCCGGCGGCCGGCTCGGTGGGCATCTACCCGTACACAAGCGGCACCGGCAATTACATGACGGCCACGCCGTACGAGATTCTGACCAGGTCGGCCGCGGCCAAGACCAAGGCCGAATGCTACGCGGCGTTTCCGCGGCTGTCCGCGGCCGACGCGTCGCTGGCGAACCTGAGCTCCACCAATCGCAACAACGCGGTCAACGAGCGCCAGAACGAGTTGATCAGCTGCCTGAACCAGTGGAACGACTACACCCCTTCGCTCATTCGCAACAAGGTGCAGACCGAGGTCGATAAGCGCCAGAACCTCGACTTGCGCGGCGATTTCAAGGTCAACCGCGAACTGACGGTCTACCTGAAGGGCAGCTATTCGAAGCGCGACACGACGAACAACACCTCGTTCCTCAGCTTGGGCGGCATGAACGTCAACACGGCCAAGACGTTCGTCGACGCCAATGGCGTGCGCGCGGTCGCCCCGGGCGCGGATGGCTACTACCTGTACCCGAACAACGTCAGCTACCTCGCCAACAACCCGGCCGTGCAGGGGGCCGTCACCAATATCGATCCGTCGACCGTGACCGTGGACGCGAGCCACCACGTCACGAGCTTCGGTATCAGCGACGGTAGCGCGGGCGTCGACCAGATCTACCAGAAGAGCAAGACGATCACCAAATACTTCCAGACCGGCGGCGAGTGGCGGCGTGGCGGCCTGGCGGCCGAGTGGCTGGTCGGCGACGCGAAGTCGAAGTACACGAGTGAGCAGTTCCGCACGACGTTCAGCACCAAATACGGCGCGGCGCAGTTGTCGGTGCAGCCGAACGGCCTGTGGGCGTACGACTTCCCATCGGGCTCGAACTTCAATCTCTACAATCCCGCCAACTATGTGCAGATGGTACAACCGGCGGCGTCGGCGGCGGTCAAGCCCGGCGGCAACAACATCAACGCCATCCCGGCATATACGGCCAACCAGCAGCCTCTGCTGACCTATTCGCAGCCGCAATTGACTTACAACCCGGTGGTGAGCGAGACGGAAGAGCGCACGGCCAAGGCGGATCTGACGTGGGCGACGCCCGAGTCGGTGCCGTTCTTCACTCGCCTCAAGACCGGCTTCAATTTCCGCGACACCCGCTACAAGCTGCCCGGCAATTACGGTAATGGTTACCAGGCGAGCAGCGACCCGAACGTCTGGGTGCAGCCGTCCATCGTCCGCAGTTCGCTGGTCGGCTGCCAGGACACGACCGGTTCGCTGGGCGCGGGCGGCAACAAGTGCCAGTACGGCTACGTTCCGGGCAACGGGTACAACCGCCTGGGATCGGGCACGGTATACGTGACGCCGCAGCAGTTCCAGGACTTCGTCGGCAAGTCCATCACGGGTAACATCACCCAGACGGCGTTCTTCAACGGCGCCAACGGGCAGTTCGGCAGCGCCCTGACCAACTGGCCGAACATCGACGTGCCGAAGCTCTTCCAGCTCTCAGGCGTCCCGAACGCGAACCTGAACTGCATCTACACCTGCGTGGGCTCGGACGGCAAGACCTACGACCAGCCGATGGCGCGCATGAGCGAGCGGTCGGAGGCACTCTATGTCATGGGCGACTTCCACGTCGACCACATCCCGTTCACGACCCGATCTCTGCCGTTTGGCTGGGATCTGGAAGGGAACCTGGGGTACCGCTACATCCGCACCAAGGTGCACGGCATGGGCCAGATGTCGTTCCAGTCGATCACGCGGAACGCGGACTTCGATCCGGCCAACCCGAACGCGCCGGGCGGCGTCAACGACGTGACGGTGACGACCAATACCGCGATCGACGCGACGACCCACGACTTCCTGCCGATCTATAACCTCGCGTTGTGGGTCGTGCCGGACCAGCTCGTGCTGCGCTACAACCGCGCCCGTACGGTCGCCCGCCCGCCGGTGACGTACCTGCTGCCCCAGGGGCTGTGCCGCTACGACGAACGCCTGAGCGAGGACGGTACCCAGACCTGCACGTCGAAAGTGGGCAATCCGGCGCTGCAGGCCCAGAAGAACCTGAACCAGAACTGGAGCGCGGAGTACTATCCAAGCAAGGACACGATGTTCTCGCTGTCGTACTTCAAACAGCAGGGCATCATCGGTCCGGCCATCGTGCAGAGTTCCACTGGTACGCTGGGCCTGGCGATCACCGACCCGACCACGGGCCAGCCGCTCGCCGAGCTGCCGTTCTCGTTCTCGACGTACCAGAATGGCGTGCCGACCACGCGCACCGGCTGGGAATTCAACACCAAGACCGCCTTCACGTTCCTGCCGGGGCCCTTGCGCTACCTGGGCTTCGACGGCAACTATACGAAGCTGGGTTCCGTCACGTCCACGCAGAACATCGTCGACCTGCTGACCGGCACCGCCATGCCGCCGCTGCGCGAGTCGAAGTTCCAGTACAACTGGGCGCTTTGGTACGACGATGGCCGCCTGTCGGCGCGCGTGGCGGTGCAGGGGGTCGCCAGCTACTTCGCCAACATCGCAGGCTGGACCGGCAACGGCTTGAACAATTACCCGAACGCGAGCGGCAATACCCGTCCGCCCGCCTACAACCCGGGTTCGCCAAACTTCAAGGACGCCACGCGCTACGTCGATGCGAAGATCGGGTATCGCATCACGCCGGAGATCGACGTCTTCGTGGAAGGCCGCAACCTGAACAACGCCGCGACCAGCAACAGCCAGGGGTCCTACGTACCGTTCTCGAACGGCACGCCGAGCATCCTGGACTACAGCTACGCGGGCCGTCGCATCATGGTTGGTGCGAATTTCCGCTTCGGCGGCTGACGCATGAGGAACCTGCTGGGTATCGCCGCGCTGGCCTGGGCCGCTTCGGCCGGCGCGGCGGACACCATCGACCTCGCCGGCGACTGGCGCTTCGCGCTCGACCGCGACGACGCCGGCGTGGCCGGCCACTGGGAAAGCCGCACGCTGGCGGACCGCATCCGCATCCCCGGCATCCTGAACGCACAGGGCTACGGCGACGAGATCACGGTGCGGACGCCGTGGGTGCTGTCGCTGTACGACAAGAACTGGCACCTGCGCGCGGACTACGCGGCATTCACGCAGCCGGGCCAGGTGAAGGTGCCGTTCCTGAGCCAGCCCCCGCGCCACTACCTGGGCGCGGCATGGTACCAGCGCGACGTCGAGGTGCCGGCCGCCTGGCGCGGCAAGCGCGTCGTGCTGCACCTGGAACGGCCCCGCTGGGGTTCCGGCGCGTGGATCGACGACCGCGCGCTGGGTACCGACGTCTCCCTCGTCGCGCCGCACGACTACGCCATCGGCCCCCTCGCGCCGGGCCGGCACCGCATCACGGTGCGCGTGGATTCGCGCGTGCTGATGGCCTACCGGCCGGACTCGCACAGCATCTCCGATTCGCTCGGCATGAGCTGGAACGGCATCGTCGGCAAGGCCGAATTGCGTGCGACGTCCCCCGTCTACATCGCGGATGCGCAGGTGTTTCCGGATGTGGCCAGCCGCAGCGTGCTCGTGAAGCTTGAGGTCGGTAATGGCGGCGGCCAGGCCGGGGCGGGAACCGTCACGGCGAATGGCCAGCGCATTCCCGTGCGCTGGACGGCGGACGGCGGCCATGCCGAATTCCGCGTGCAATATCCGAAGGACGCACCGGCGTGGGACGAGTTCCACCCGGTTCTGCAATCGCTGAAGCTGCGCCTCGCGGGACCAAGCGCCGACGACGCGCGCGACGTGTCGTTCGGCTTCGTGCAGGTGGCGGCGCGCGGCACGGACATCCTCGTCAACGGCCGCCCGGTGTTCCTGCGCGGGACGCACCACGGCGGCGATTTCCCGCTCACCGGCTATCCGCCGACGGACGTCGCGTACTGGAAGAAGATCTTTGCGATCAACAAGGCGTGGGGCATCAACCACGTGCGCTTCCACTCGTTCACGCCGCCGGAAGCGGCCTTCCAGGCGGCGGACGAGGTGGGCATCTACCTGCAGCCGGAGCCGGGCATGTGGAACCGGTTCGAGCCCGGTTCGCCCATCGAACAGGCGCTGTACGACGAGACCGAGCGCCTGATCCGCGCCTACGGGAACCACCCGTCGTTCCTGCTCCTCAGTCCCAGCAACGAACCGTCGGGGCACTGGAAAGACGTGTTCGCGAAGTGGGTTGCACGCTTCCGCGCCGAAGATCCGCGCCGCCTGTACACGAACGGCACGGGCCACACGGAGCCGGTCGTGCCGGGTCTCGACGAGGATGTCGACTACCTCGCGGTGCAGCGCATCGGCCCGAAACCGCTGCGCAACAAGACGGGCTGGTTCGGGCGCGACTACGCGGCGTCGCTGGACGGCATCCGCGTGCCGGTCGTGTCGCACGAGGTGGGCCAATGGGTCGCCTATCCGGATTTCTCCATCATCGACAAGTTCACGGGCTATCTGCAGCCGGGGAACTACGAGATCTTCCGCGCATCCGCCCGCAGTCACGGCGTATTGGACCGCAACCGCGAGTTCGCGCTGGCCTCCGGCCGCTGGCAGCTGGCGTGCTACAAGGAAGAGATCGAGGCGGCGCTGCGCACGCGCGGCCTCAGTGGCTACCAGCTGCTGGACCTGCACGACTATCTGGGCCAGGGCACGGCGCTTGTCGGCATCCTCGATACGTTCTGGGAGTCGAAAGGTTATGCGACGCCCGACGCGTTCCGCCGCTTCAACGGCGCGACGGTGCCGCTGGCCCGCCTGACGCGCACCGTGTACACGACGCGCGACGCGTTCGACGTCCCGGTGGAGATCGCGCACTACGGCGCGCAGCCGCTGGCCGGTGCGCGGCCGTGGTGGCGCATCGAGGACGATGCCGGGCGTGCGGTCGCCGCAGGGCGGTTCGCCGCACTCGACATCCCGATCGGCAAGAACATCCCGCTGGGCCGCGTCGCGGCGGACCTCGCACGGCTGCCAGCGCCCGCGCACTACCGGCTGGTCGCGGGCCTGGACGGAACCGATATCGCCAACGACTGGAACTTCTGGCTGTATCCCGGGCAGGTCGCCGCGGCCGTCCCGGCCGGTGTGCTCGTGACGCATGCATGGCCGGAAGCCGAGGCACGGCTGGCGCAGGGCGGCAGGGTGCTGTACCTGCCGCGCAAGGCGGACCTGGACTGGACGTCGCCGCCGCTCGCGGACGTCCCCGTGTTCTGGAACCGGTTGATGAATCCCGGATGGTCGCGCATGCTCGGCCTGTGGATCGATCGCGCGCATCCCGCGCTGGCCGGCTTTCCTTCGGCCGACCACATGGATTGGCAGTGGAGCGACCTGGTGGCCGGCGCCCGCGCGTTCAATCTCGAACGCCTGCCGGCCGGGTTGCGGCCCATCGTCCAGCCCATCGACGACTGGAACCGCAACTACCGCCTCGGCGCCGTGTTCGAGGCGAAGGTGGGCAGCGGCCGCCTGATGGTGGCCACGTTCGACCTCGAGACCCGCCTGGACGAGCGCCCGGCCGCGCGCCAGCTGCGCCGCTCGCTGCTGGACTACATGGCCGGCCCACGCTTCGCGCCCGCAACGGCCGTCGATCCCGCCGCGCTGCGCGCCAGCCTGTTCGACACGCGCGTGATGAAAAAGCTCGGCGCGACAGCAAGCGGGTGGCCCGATGCGGCGAACGCCGTTGACGGCGACCCCAATACGGTCAGTCTCGTCGCGGTGAAGGGCGATGCGCCGCGGCCGCAGCCGGTGCTGACGATCGCGTTCGCGCAGGCCGTGCCGTTCGACGGGCTCGTGCTGATGCCGCGCCAGAATCACCGCGACCACGAGGGCGACGTGCGCGAGTGGTCCATTCAGGCCAGCGACGACGGCACGACGTGGCGCGACGTGGCCCGGCCGACGCTCCCGTCGACGTTCGATCCGCAGACCGTGCGCTTCGGGCGGACCGTCACGGCGCGCTGGCTGCGGCTGACGTCCCTGTCCGGGTTCGGTGCGGACCGGGCGAGCGCGCTGGCCGACGTCGACGAGGCGGGGATGGACGACAGGCCCCGCAAGCGTACGCGCTGAAAACGTATCGGTCGCGCGAAAAATTCTATTGGTCGGGTGAGGGGTACCCGATTATCATGCGATTATCGCCGCCAGCCGTAGGGCGGGCACCCGTGCCCGCGCGAAAGCAAACGTCCGCGTGGGCGCGGGGCGCCCACCCTACGTCTTGTCTGGAGGTCCGATGTTTCGCTTTGCCCTTCGCGCCCTGCCGGCGCTGGTTCTTTGTGCCGCCGCCGCATCCGCGCCGGCCCACGCCGCCGACCCCGTATTCCACAATCCGCTCGTGCAGCAGCGCGCCGACCCGCAGGTGAGCCTGCAGCCGGACGGCTGGTATTACTACACGGCGACCGTGCCGGAATACGACCGCATCGAGATCCGCCGCGCCCGTTCCCTCGACGACCTGGGTGCCGCCCCGGCGAAGACGGTGTGGCGCAAGCACGCGACCGGCGCGATGGGCGCGCACATCTGGGCGCCGGAGATGCACCGCATCGGCGGCAAGTGGTATATCTATTTCACGGCCGGCAGCGCGGAGCATCCGTGGGAAATCCGCCTGTACGCGCTGGAAAACGCGTCCGCCGATCCGTTCGCGGGCGAGTGGGTCGAACGCGGCCAGGTCAAGACGGGCTGGGAATCGTTCTCGCTGGACGCCACCACGTTCGAACACCGCGGCCAGCGCTACCTCGTGTGGACGCAGACGGCGCCCGACGGCAGCAAGGGCACCAACATCTACCTGGCGAAGATGGACACGCCGCTGTCGATCAAGGGGCCGGCCGTGCTGCTGACGAAGCCGGAGTACGCGTGGGAGAAGGTCAAGTTCGCCGTCGACGAAGGCCCGGCCGTGCTGGTGAGCCACGGCCGCGTGTTCGTCACGTTCTCGGCCAGCGCGACGGATGCGAATTACTGCCTCGGCATGGTCAGCGCGCCGGCGGACGCCGACCTGCTCGATCCGAAGTCGTGGACCAAGCTGCCGGAGCCCGTCTTCAGGAGCAGCGAGAAGAACGGCCAGTGGGGCCCGGGCCACAACGCGTTCACGACGACGCCGGACGGCAAGACCGACGTGCTGGTCTACCACGCGCGCAACTACCGCGAGATCCAGGGCGATTCGCTGCACGACCCGAACCGCCACACGCGCGCGCAGGTCATCCGCTGGCGCGCGGACGGGATGCCGGATTTCGGCGAACCCGTGCCCGACGCGCCCCGGTAATTTAACCGTTGCTTTACCGCCCGGCACACTGGCAATGTGACCGGAAAGTCTGGTATTGTTGTCGCTGTCGCAACAAAAAACAAGACGGAGGACACAATGAACGGTGCGGGCGGTACGAGCGGAGGAACGGGCCAGTTCTTCCTGGGGCTGGTCCTGATGTGCGGGGGCTTCTACCTGCTGCTCAACAGCGTGGTGGTGAGTTCCAGCTTCGGCCTCGGCACGCGCCTGTTCGGCGTGGGCGGCTACGGCATCACGGGCGGGATCGTCCTCATTCCCCTCGTGATCGGCATCGCGATGATCTTCTACAACGCCCGCAACGCGCTGGGCTGGCTGCTGGCGGTCTGCGCGTTCGCGGCGCTCGTGTTCGGCGTGATCGCGTCCGTGAACATGTCGCTGCGCACGATGTCGGCGTTTGAACTCATCTGCATCCTCGCGCTGGCCTTCGGCGGGCTTGGACTGTTTTTACGCTCGCTGCGCAGTGCGGCCCGCGCAGAACAGGCGGCGGCGCCCGAACGCCGGCTGCGTTCCTGATCAGCGGATGCCCGCCTCGGTCTCCTGGCGCAGGCGTGCGCGCCAGGCGCCCAGGGCGGACAGCGCGGCATGGAACTTACGTTCGATCAGGTCGGCCTCGGCCGGGGTGACGGTGCCGTCGAGCAGGGCGGTCGACACCGCCTCGGCCACGGCGCCCACGTCGCTCATCACGCGGCAGACCGTCTGCGACAAGTCGTCCTGGCGCGCCTGCTCCGGCTGCGGCACGACGAACGCCGCCATTCCGTGGCGCACCAGCAGCGCGTGCAGCGGCAGGTGCGCTTCCTGCACGCCGGCCTTGTGGCAGCACTCGACGATCTGCGACACCTCCTCGAACGACGGATAGTGCGATGCGATCGTGGGCGACAGCTTGTTGCGCAAGACATTGGCGGACATGTCGAGCTCGCGCGCCAGCGCATCGATGCCGCCGGGGTACTTGCGCGCCACCGTGTACAGGGCATCGTGCTGGTTCATGTCGAGGTAACGGCGGGTCATGGTATTCCTTTGCTAATTTTACCGGTGCGTGCGACCATCGCGGTCGTTATGCTGATTCTAACTTTCGATCGCTTCCATGACCATGTTGAAGTCTTATAACGTCGCGCTCGTGCTGGCCTTGCTGCTCCCGCTGGCGCATGTCGGGACCGTCGACGCCAGGCCGTCCTCGTCGAGCTCTTTCAAGAGCGGCTTTTCGTCGCAGCGCTCGTCGTCGCCTTCGAAGCCGTCGTATTCGTCGGCGAAGTCGAGCGGGACCAGCTTCGGGTCGTTCAGCCGGCGTTCGGCGCCACCCGACGCCGCGCCGCAGCAGAATAAATCGCCGGGCGGCTTCGGTTCGTTCGGCCGCGGCGCCGCCACGCCGCAGAAATCGGATTCCGCGCTGTCGCGGAAGCTGGACAGGAACACGTCGGAAGCGAACGCGTTGCGCACCCTGGATGCGCGCCGGCAGGCGCAGGCCGATGCGGCGCGGGACACCCGGCCGGTGCCCGGGTACGAGCAGGGACGGAGCGCGCCGACGTATGCGCCGCCGCCCGTGCAGCAACAGCAGCCGCCGGTGATCGTGCGCCAGGACAGCGGCCTCGGTCACGTGATCGCGGGTGCCATGATTGCGAACGCGTCGCGCGGCGCGCATGCGAACAATAACGGCTATGCGGGTGGAACCGCGCCCGCGCCTTCCGGCGGCGGCACGTCGTTCCTCGGCGTGTTCCTGACCCTGTGCGTGCTGGCGCTGATCGGCTGGGGGTTGTACTTCGCGTGGCGCCGCCTGCGCCGCGGCCGGGAAGCCAAGAAACCGAATTATTCGTTCGAAAGGAATTGACGAGAATGGCCTGGAAGGATGTCTTCAGCTACGTGCGTGCGGTGGCCGCCAACAAGGGTGTGACCAAGGGCGAGACGCGTGCCGACGACGACGTGCCGCTGGGCGCGCGCATCGGCAGCGTCGTGCAGGTCCAGATGTCGCCGATCATCCGGGCGCAGGCGAACGGCTCGCTGATCGCGATGCCGGCCGCCGCGGACACGCGCATTCTCGCCGTGTCGCAGATCCGCCTGCAACCCGACACGGAGTTGTACCGCCTGTACCTCGACAAGGGCGACGACGCCGCGGACGAGAAATTCCTGCAGGTGTTCTGCGGCGACGACGGCAAGGTGGCCGAAGTCCTGTACTGCACCCAGCTGGCGCGCATCATCCCGGAGACGGCCGACGACCAGGACGCGTACACGGGCGTGGCCGGCTACGGCCTGGGCGACGCCGGCTACACGCTGTGGCGCGAACAGCTGGCCGACATGCTGGGGGCGCAAGAACTGGCGACCGTGTTCGGCGAGTCGGACCGTCTCGACTACACCCGCGATGCCGGCGGGCGCGAGGCGCAGTTCGTCAGCCCGTTCAAGGGCCGCGAGACGCGCATCGACGATGCACAAGGGCAGCACGGCCTGCGCCAGGAAATGTATTTCATGCCGTACGTGCGCCAGCTGGCGGACGGCGGCCGCGAATATTTATTGATCACGACGGAGATCGTGGAAAGCGTCGATGGCGATGCGGGCAAGCGCGGGATCCACGTGGACTTCGTCATCGGCATCCCGATGGAGCAGGAACGCATCGTCATCCAATAACCGTAGTAACCGTTTTCTTCACCGCAGAAAGGAACAACAATGAGCAACGCTAGTGGATGGGGCCTGACCGCACGACTGGTCACGAAGCATTTCGGCGCACTGGGCAACCGCATCGCCGAGGCCATCGCCAACTTCGACCCCGAAACCGCGACCGAGGCCGACCGCGACCGCCTGGTCGCCACCTTGCGCGAAACGGCGCAGTTGCTGGCCACGTCGCGCGCGTCGTTCGACAAGGAGCATGGCGACGTGGCGAACCTGCAAAACCTGATCGCCAACGACGAACGCGCCGCCGAGAAGCTGGCCGAGCGCCTGGCCGCCGGCACGATCTCGGAAGCGACCGTGACGATGTTCTGCGACGAGCTGGAAGCGAACAAGGCCCGCCTGCCGCAGGAAATCCAGGAAGAGGCGGACGCGAAGGCCTACATGGACGAGCTGCAGAAGATCGTCGATGCGCTGTCGAAGCAGTTGGCCGAATTCGACGCCCAGGCCAGGAAGGCGATGCAGGCACTGGCTTCCGCCAAGGCGCAGAAGGAGCTGCAGGAGCTGCGCCTCGAGCGCCAGGAACAGCTGAACGGCCTCACGAGCATGCGCGGCAACTCGACGGCGCTGTCCGCGCTGACCCGCCGCGCCCAGGCTGTGACGAACGAGGCGTCGGGCCTGCGTATCGTCGCCGACATCGGCCAGAAGCCGCTGGACCAGCAGGCGGAACTGGATGCGATCCGCAAGTCGGTCAGCCAGCCGGAAACGGCCGGCGAGAGCGCGCTGGAACGCCTCAAGCGCCTGTCGGGCAAGACGGCCGCTTGAGGATGCGAGATCCGGTCAGTCGTTCGGCTGACCGGGCTTCACCGCGACCTGTTTGATCGTGCCATCCGCGCCATATTCGAGCGGCGCGATGGCGATCGAGCGGCGGTAGCCGCCGCCGCCCGGCAGCAGGGCGTCGTGGTAGAACACCCAGCTTTTCCCGTCGTGTTCGAGGATGGCCTGGTGGTTCGTCGAGATCTTCAGGTAGTCGATCATCACGCCGCGGTACGTGAAGGGGCCCATCGGCGAGCTCGCGGTCGCGTACAGGATCTGGCCGGGCCAGCCGGACGAGAACGAGAAGTAGTACACGCCGTTATGCTCGTGCATGAACGGCGCTTCGCCATATTTCTTCTTCGGGTCGGACGCGGGCAGGCCGTCGATCTTCACGATCCGGATCGGGCCGTCCAGCGAGATCATGTCGGGCTTCAGCTTGACGACCTTCGGCACGCGCGTGCCGAAGTACATGTACGCCTGGCCGTCCTTGTCGATGAAGACGGCCGGATCGATCGGCTCGTCGCCCGCGTTCACGTCGCGCTCGCGGTCGACGAGCGGATCCTTGCGTGCATCGACGAAGCCGCCGTCCGGACGATCCGACACGGCCACGCCGATCTTGTCGCCGCCGACCGGCGCATAGAAATAGTACTTGCCGTTGCGGTAGGCCGCTTCCGGCGCCCACGCCTTCGCATCCGGCCGCGCCCATTTGAACACGGTGACGGCCAGCGGCACGCCGGCGTCGCGCCACGTCTTCATGTCGGGCGACGTGTACAGGCGCCACGTGACGGAATCCCAGTACTTGCCGGTGTTCGACGCGTCGTCCGTCGCGTACAGGTAGAACTTGTCGCCCTTCGCGGCGGGGAAGAAGTGCGGCGACGGGTCCGCATTGAAGCGGGAAGCGATGGGCCGGCCCGCCTCCGGTGCGGCCGCGTGGGCGGCCAGCGCAAGCGATAGGGTGGGTACGAGAACGGCAAAGAAACGGCGAGTCAGGTGCATGGCGGCTCGTGGTCGAATAGTAAAAGAATGTGCATGCTAGCACAGCTTTTGGGACAAATGATATCGATAACTAAACTTTCTCGTGCCTGCTGGAGCCGGTCGCCAGGACGAGGAATAGCGCGCCGCCGAAAATCCACACGTCGGCGACGTTGAACGAGTACGGATTGGTGATCCCGCAGCAGCTCACGTTGATGTAGTCGGCCACCGCGCCGTAGACGATCCGGTCGTAGGCATTGCCGAGGGCGCCGCCGATGATGGCGCCGGACGCCAGCAGCAACGGCCAGCCCGACTTGTTGCGTACCCAGAATGCCAGTGCAATGGACGCGATGATACTGATCGCCACCAGCAGCCAGCGGGCGTCGAACCCGTTCAGCAAGCCGAAGTTCACGCCCTTGTTCCAGGCCATCACGAAATTCAAGTACGGGGGCCAGGCGGGGATCTGGTGGACGGACGCCAGGTCGAGCCGTTCGACGATGACGATCTTGGAGAGGCGGTCGAGGCCGAAGAAAACGAGCGATGCGACAGCGGTGCGCAGCAGGGGGCTAAAGGAAGTCATTCGTCAGCTAGTCTTGAATGGTGAGGTCGACATCGACCGTCTCTTCGTACACGTAACCCTCGGCTTCATTGCGCAGCAACAGCTTGACGCGCTTGATCGTACAGGGCTCGCCGGCGTCGATGTCATCCGTACAGTGTACGGTCAAAGTTGAACTGATGCGTCATTTCATCGGGACGGGGCCGCGTCCAGCTGCCTCTGCAGCATGTCTTTCGCCACCGCGAGCGCATCGGCGGGCTTCGCAGCGACATCCGGCATGACCCCTGAGCCTTCCCAGTTCGTGTGGGTAACCGGGCTGATGGTCCGGCTATGCGGGATGGCGGCAAAGAAATGGTCGCCGAGGCGATACAACGCGATCGGGTGGGCACCGCCCCACGTCCGCGCCCCGACCACGGTGGCGCGTTTCAACGCCTGCATCGTATAGGTGAAATCTTCGCCGGCGGACGCCGTCCCCGGCCCGGCCAGGATCGCGACAGGCTTCCTGCCGCCATAGCGTCTGCCGTCGAGTGCGCCTTCGGTCCAGGTCTGCATCGTCCGGCCGGAGTCGCGCGACCAGATGTCGTTCAGGCGCGTGGGGCCGTCGACGAAATAGCTGATCAGCAGCGCCACCGATGCCGGGTCGCCGCCCCCGTTCTCGCGCACATCGACGATGAGCGCGTCGGTATCGGACAGCTTGTCCAGTGCGGACGCATACGCTCCCGCCACCGCGGCACGGGGTGGGAATGACGATATCCGCAGATAGCCGATGGCGGGACTCAGATGGTCGACGTGCTCGACACCGTCATATTGGGCCCGGGCGGCGCCGGACGCCGCCCTCGGCATGACATCCGGCACGACGCCGGGACGCAACCGCTTCGGGCTGAACTTCACCTTCATGTGCAGGTCGTGGGCCACGGACGCCATATCGGCCGTGAGCTGCGCGGCGAATCGCTCGCCGCTTGTGATGGCGCCGTACGCGCCATCATGCTGCCGCTGTCGCAGCAACATTTCGATCTGCTTTGCCTTATCGTGGAACACGTAGTGCTGGTCGAGCCGGGCGACCAGCGTATCGATCGTTTGTGCGCGCGTCGTGCCGTCGAGCGACAGGTCGGGCCGGAAGAAGTCCGGCAGGGCAACGACGGTGCCGGCCAGCCCCAACGACAGCAAGATCAACAGGATGAACAGGTTTCTTTTCAATTCTTTCCCCCTCGCTGAGCAGGTTATCGGAAAGGCTGCCCGGGAAAATGCGTGGATTGTCACATCGGTTCGGTAATCATATTCGACACCATGCCGTGTTAAGCTCGCCTCATGCATAACGTTCCCAGCCCGATCTTCACCATGTTGCTGGCTGCGGCAGTCAGCGCCAGCGCTTCCGCCGCCACATTGTCCGTCGGCCCGGGCAAGGCGTTTTCCGCACCGTGCGCGGCCGTTGCCGCCGCCCGGGACGGCGACACCATCGAGATCGAAGGCGGCACCGCGTACCAGGGCGACGCCTGCAGGATCGCCCGCAACGGCCTGACCATCCGCGGCGTGAACGGCCGCCCCCGGATCGACGCGGCGGGCAAGGAAAACGGCGGCAAGGGTACGTGGGTCGTGACGGGCAACGACATCGTCGTCGATAACGTCGAGCTGATGGGCGCCAAAGTGGCGGACCAGAACGGTGCGGCGCTGCGCCTGGAGGGCACCAACTTCACGTTGCGTCACAGCTTCCTGCACGATAACGAAAACGGCATTCTCAGCGGTCACAACGAGAACAGCGACATTCTCATCGAATACACCGAGTTCGGTCACAACGGCTTCGGCGATGGCCAGACCCACAACCTGTACATCGGCAAGGCCAGGAGCCTGACCTTCCGCTACAACTATTCGCACGATGCGAACGTCGGCCACAACCTGAAGTCGCGCGCGATGACGAACACGATCGCCTACAACCGCTTCTCGAGCACGAATCCGGGCGAGAAGGGCAGCACGGCCTCGGGCCAGCCGAGCTACGAGATCGACCTCCCGAACGCGGGCACATCCTACATCATCGGCAACGTCATCCAGCAACCGGCCGCCAACCAGAATCCGGCCATCGTGGCGTACGGGGAGGAAGGTGCGACCAATCCGGGCCAGGACCTGTACTTCGTCAATAACACCGTGGTGAACGACTTCGCCGGCGGGACGTTCCTGTTCGTCAGCGGCAAGGTTTCGACGCCGGCGCTCATCCAGAACAATATCTTCGTCGGCAACGGCACACTCAGTACCCAGTCCAGCGCAGTACTGAAGAACAATTACCGCGCTTTCGCGGCCGACATCGCCGATCGTTCGACCGGCAGCTTGCGGCGCTTCGCCAGCGCGCTCGTGATCGGCGCGGGCACCGACCCGGGCAAGTCGGCCGCCGGCGTGTCGTTGGCGCCGACGGGGCAGGTCCTGTGTCTTTTACACATATGACGCTGGCGACGAATAGAGAGGTGTTGATGTCGGGGGGGGGCGGGTGATTTAAAAAA
>NZ_JBKYMO010000076.1:0-16792 GCF_047302915.1 Massilia sp. CT11-108
CCCGGCGGCCGGCGTTCCGGCGGCCGGCGGCCCTGCCCCAGCGGCACCGGCCCGCAAGAGCCTGCTGTCCGACCGCGAAATCGAAGTCCTGCGCCGCATCAGCCTGGGCGAAAGCAACAAGGAAGCGGCGCGGGTCATGTAGATCAGCCCGTCAACCGTGCGCACGCACGTGGAAAGCATTTTCCGCAAGCTGGCGTGCTCGACGCGGGCCGCCGCCACGCTCAAGGCGCTGACGCTGGGACTGATCTGACAAACAAAAAACCCGCCGGACTCGCGTCGCGGCGGGTTTTGTGATGCTGAGTAAAAATTACTCGGCAGCGGCTTCGGCCGTAGCGGCACCGCGCGGGATCGACGAGGTGGCGACGGTCTGGTCCTTGCCGTGAGCAACGATGGTCACGCCTTCCGGCAGGGCCAGCTGCGACACGTGGATCGACTGGCCGGCTTCCAGCTTCGACAGGTCGACGGTGATGAATTCCGGCAGTTGGCCCGGCAGGCAGGACACGTCCAGTTCGTTCAGCACGTGCGACACGATGGCGCCGCTCAGCTTGACTGCCGGCGAGATCTCGGCGTTGACGAAGTGCAGGGCGACCTTGGCGTGGATCGGCTGCGAAGCGTCGACGCGCTGGAAGTCAGCGTGCAGGACCAGTTGCTTGTATGCGTGCATCTGGAAGTCACGCAGCAGGACTTTCTGCGTCTTGCCGTCCAGTTCCAGATCCAGGATCGAACCGTGGAAAGCTTCTTTCTTGAGCGCGTGGAACAACGCGTTGCCATCCAGGGCGATCAGTTCCGGGGCAGCGGCGCCACCGTAGATGATGCCCGGGGTCTGGCCGGCGTTGCGCAGGCGGCGGCTCGCTCCGGTCCCCTGCTGAGTACGTGCAAATGCGACTACTTTCATGGTGTTACTCCAAAGTGTGGGCCCGAATGCCGGCGCGTGCCGGCCCGGTTGCCCGGGTTGTGATGTCCCCGCGACCAGGGACATCGGTAAAGAGCGCACTCGCGCACGCTCAAGAAATTCTGTAAACCTTTGATACGTCAACGGCGCGCCGGCTTTTCAGCCAGGCGCGCCGCGCTTGGAACCTGATTCGATCAGTCGACGAACAGCGAGATGACCGAGTCGCCCTTGACGATACGCTTGAACGTTTCGGCCAGCAGCGGTGCGCAGGTCAGCTGGCGGATCTTGCCGCAAGCCTGGGCAGCCGGGCTCAGCGGGATCGTGTCGGTGACGACCAGTTCATCCAGCGGCGAGTTCGCGATACGCTCGATCGCCGGGCCGGACAGGACCGGGTGCGTGCAGTACGCGACGACTTTCTTCGCGCCACGCTCCTTGAGGACTTCGGCGGCCTTGGTCAGCGTGCCTGCGGTGTCGACCATGTCGTCCATGATCACGCAGTTGCGGCCTTCGACTTCACCGATGATGTTCATGACTTCCGACACGTTCGCCTTCGGGCGGCGCTTGTCGATGATCGCCAGGTCGCAGCCGAGGCGCTTGGCCAGCGCACGGGCACGCACCACGCCGCCGACGTCCGGCGACACGACGAGCAGGTCGTCGTAGTTGCGCTTCTGCAGGTCACCCAGCAGCAGTGGCGATGCGTAGATGTTGTCGACCGGGATGTCGAAGAAGCCCTGGATCTGGTCGGCGTGCAGGTCCATGATCAGGACGCGCTCGACGCCGGCTTCCTGCAGCATGTTCGCGACGACTTTCGCCGAGATCGCGACACGCGCGGAACGCGGACGGCGATCCTGGCGGGCATAACCGAAGTACGGAATCGCCGCGGTGATGCGGCCAGCCGATGCGCGCTTGAGAGCGTCGACCATCAGCATGATTTCCATCAGGCTGTCGTTAGTGGGAGCGCAGGTCGATTGCAGAACGAAGACGTCCTTGCCGCGAACGTTCTCGTTGATTTCGACCATGACTTCGCCGTCGGAGAACTTCGAAACTACGGCTTTGCCGAGAGGAATGCCGAGGTTTTTTGCGACCCCTTCTGCTAGCGCCGGATTGGCATTGCCGGTAAAAACCATCAGGTTTTCGTAAGCCATGGGAGTCCCAGAGATGTAAGAGCGTTGAAAGAAACTTGAAAAGTCGCTAATCGTCGGATGATTAACGCTGAACCACAAAAAAAAATGAGCCGCTCATTGGCGGCTCCATTTTTATCTGCCTGCTGGAGCACGTGTCATCATCAGCTCAGGCAAAGAAACTTTGGCAGGGGAACAAGGATTCGAACCTTGGTATGCCGGAATCAAAATCCGGTGCCTTAACCAGCTTGGCGATTCCCCTACACTGAAACTTACAGCTTGCCGCTGCACTCGATTATTATATCGTCGAATGCGTCGACAGGCAAAATTTTATTCTACAACTCGTTGATTTGCAAGAGCGATTTCATCGGATGTCGCTGCAGCGCTTTCGCTTTCCACGCCCTCCACCGAGCCGGCACATGCTTCAGTACCCGTTCAGCTTCCTGCTCTGTGGAAAATGCGCAAAACACGCACGAGCCCGAACCAGTCATCCTGGCCGCTCCGTAACCACCCAACCATTCGATCGCCTCTGCTACCGGCGGGAACAAGCGGGCTGCCACGTCCTGCAAATCATTTTTTCCGAAGCCAATCAAATCATTCGATTCGACATGTCGTCTGGAAAAGTCCGATATTGTGATGGCTTTCGTGTTTCTTGTCAAATCGGGGGCCGTAAAAATTGCAACGGTGGGAACGGACACGCCCGGTTCGATGACCACATACCAGCAATCCGGCCCCGGCACGGCCTGCAATGCCTCCCCCACGCCTTCGGCGAATGCCGTCTCGCCGAACAGGAAAAACGGGATGTCCGCGCCCAGCGGCAGGCCCAGCGCGATCAGCTCGGCATCCGTCAGGCCGGCCTGCCATACATGATTGGCCGCCATCAGCGCCGTGGCCGCGTCGGACGAGCCACCGCCGAGTCCGCCGCCCATCGGCAGGCATTTCTCGACGGCGACGTCGATGCCGGGCGGCAGGTGCCCGTGACGGCGCTGGTATTCCGCCTGCAGCGCGCGCAGTGCGCGGACGATCAGGTCCTGCTCTTCCGGCACGCCGGGCACATCCGTCGTGCGCACGATGCGCTCGTCGCTCCGCACATCGAAGTGCAGCGTGTCGCTGCGGTCGATGAGTTGGAACACGGATTGCAGCAGGTGGTAGCCGTCCGGCCGGCGGCCCACGACGTGCAGGAACAGGTTCAGCTTGGCCGGCGCGGGACAGTTGTGCAGAGACGTCGGCGCCATGTCACGCCACCGGATCGATGACGATGCGGATCGTCAGCGCATCGCCGACGGCCGTCGTGCTGCGCTCGGCATCGATGCGGCGCGGCATCGGGGCGCCGCCCGGGCCGTTCTGCCATTCCACGAAACGCAGGCGCCAGCCGTCGTTCGTGACGACGCTGTCGTGCGCGGGCGACGCCGTGAAGCGCTTGCCGCTCGCGTCGACGGCATAGCCCTGCAGCCAGTCGCGCAGGCCGCTCACGGGCAGGGTCCAGCCGAGGGACTTCGCCGTCAGTGTGTCGATGTCTTTTTCCACGCGCGGCGCGCGGCCGGACTGTTTCAACGTCGCGGTCTCGGGCGTGACCGTGATCTCGGCGACGGTCTGGCCCAGCGGCGAGAACAGGGAGACATCGATGCGGCCGGGGCGCTGCGCCCACGTGAAATTGCCGTTGATCGATTGCGGCTGGCCATCCTTCTGGTAGTTCGCGGCCAGGCGGCCGTTCAGGTCGATGGTGTCGCGGTAGGCGCCCACCTGGGCGGTCGGGTTGGCCAGCGGGACGTTGGCGGTGGTGGCGCAGCCGGCCAGGGCCGCGACGCAGGCGGCGGCGATAACGAATCGGGAAAGTGAATGCATCGGCATGAAGTCAGCAAGTCGAATGAACCGACGGACGCCGCAGCGTCCGTCGATTGTCATTATTTCACAGAGTCTGGTGCAGGCGCGCCAGTGTGCTCTTCAACGCGTCATTCTTCGGATCCTTGGCCTGCGCCTCGCGCCATAGCTTGCGGGCATCGTCCTTCTGGCCCTTCTTCCACAACACTTCGCCCAGGTGGACGGCGATTTCCGGATCATTGCGCACCTCATAGGCCTTGCGCAAGTGGGCCTCGGCCTCGTCCAGCTTGCCAAGGCGATAGTTCACCCAGCCCATGCTGTCGAGGATGAACGGGTCGCCCGGCGCCATTTTCAGGGCCTTGGAGATCAGTTGATAGGCTTCCTTCAGGCGGATGTTGCGGTCGGCCAGCGAATAGCCGAGCGCGTTATAAGCCTGCATATTGTCCGGCGACTTGGCGATCACTTTCCGCAGCGCCTTTTCCATCACGGCCGTCTTGCCCATCTTTTCGGCCATCAGGGCATAGTCGTACAGGAAGTCCGTATTGTCCGGGAAGCGCTTGACGCCCTGCTCCATCAGCTTGAACGCGTCCTTGGCCTGGCCCGCGTCGCGCAGGATTTGCGCTTCGACGAGGACGATCTGCGCCTGCTCCGTCTTGTCGTCCGTCTTCAGGGTGCCCAGCAGCTTGCGCGCGCCGGCGACGTCGCCCTGCTTCGCGGTCAGCTGGGCACGGCGCAGCTCGGCGCCGAACTGGACCTTCGGATCCTCGGTGTCGAGCCGGTCGAGCCAGTCGGCCGCAGCCTTGTAATCGCCCCGTTCCTCGGCGATCTGCGACAGGATCATCACGGCCTTCGACGGGTCGCGCTCGTCTTCCGGCGCCTTGTCCATCAGGTCCACGAAGCGGCTGAAATATTTTTCCGCGGCCGTGCGGTCGTTCATCTGCATCGACAGGATGCCGAGCGCGTACAGGGTGCCCGGATTGTCGGGCTGGGCTTTATCCAGCGTGAGGAATTCCTGGCGCGCGGCCTCGTACTGCTTTTCGTTGACGAGCAGGCGCGCATACGCGGAACGCACTTCGCGCGCCTCCGGGTGGGCGGCGAGGAAATCCTTCAGCACCTTGATGGCGCCGCCTTCGTCCTCGCTCACCTGGGCCGCGGTCAGCGCGGCGATCTCGGAATCGGGCTTCAGTTGCAGGGCCGTTTGCGCCTCGCGCCTGGCGGCCGCCTTGTCGTTGCGCGCCAGCGCGGCCTGGGCCAGCACGACGTGCGTTTCCATCAGGTTGCCGTACGGCGCGACGAGGCGCTCGAGCATGGCGCTGGCCGCTTCCTTGTCCTTGGCACGCAGCAGCAATTGCTGCATCTGGAACATGAGGAGGCCGCGCGCGGCCGGGGTCGCGTCCGCCAGACGCTGTTTCAAAATATTTTCGGCCTCGCCGAGGTTGTCGGAGAGGATGACCAACCCCAGATAGTACTGGCTGGCCTCTTCGGAGTCCGGTGCGTACTGGCGCCACAGTTTCACGGCGGCGAGCGCGTCGTCGGCCTGCTTGGCGGACAGCGCCATCTCGGCGGCGCGCTTGGCCAGGCGCGGGTCCTTCGTCTGCTGGGCCAGGCTCATCATCGTCAGGTACGGCCCCTGCCAGTCCCCGTTCTTGTAGGCCATCTCGGCCTGCATGAGCTGACTCATCATGGCCGGGGTCATCTCGACGTTGGGAAGTTTTTCGGCCTGTTCGCCTTCCTTGGCCTGGTCGGGATGGTCCCGGGCTTCGGCGGCGGCGAGCGGCTGGTCGGACAGGTCCTGGGCCGGTTGCTGCTGCTTGGGAGCCACAGCGCAGGCCGACAGCAGTGCGGAGAGGGTTACAATGGCGAAAGCGTTTTTCAAGGCAAGTCCCACGTCATCGAGATTGTCCGATTCTACGCCATGCACCCGCCCCGCGTGCGCCGCTGCAACACGAATTTACATTCCTCTCACGTTGTCAATCATTCATGCCTGAATTACCAGAAGTCGAAGTGACGAGGAGAGGTGTCGCGCCTCACCTGGAAGACCGCATCGTCGAAGACGTCCTGTTGCGCCGCGAAGGCCTGCGCTGGCCCTTTCCCCCGAATCTGCGCGAGCTGCTCGCGGGTCGCCGCATCCTCGGCACGGGCCGGCGCGGCAAATACCTGCTGCTGACATTCGAACATGGCACCTTGATCGTCCACCTGGGCATGTCCGGTCATTTGCGCGTGCTGCCGGAAGGGGTCGAATTGAAAAAGCACGACCACTTCGACCTCGTCGTGCGCGGCCCGGAAGGCCGGCGGGTGCTGCGCCTGCACGATCCGCGCCGCTTCGGTGCCGTCCTCTGGCACGGCCACGACGACGGCGAGCTGGAACAGCACGTGCTGCTGCGCGGCCTGGGCGTGGAACCGCTCGAAGACAAGTTCTCCGGTGCCCTGCTCCACCAGGCGACGAGAAACCGCAGCGCCCCGATCAAGCAGGTGCTGCTCGCGGGCGACATCGTCGTCGGGGTCGGCAATATCTATGCGTGCGAGAGCCTGTTCCGCGCCGGCATCAACCCGAAGACGGCCGCCGGCAAGATCAGCCGCGCCCGCTACGACAAGCTCGCCGAAGCGATCCGCGACATCCTCGCCGCCGCCATCGTGCAAGGTGGCAGCACGCTGCGTGACTTTATTGCCGTAAATGGTCAATCGGGCTATTTCCAGCAGACATATTTCGTCTATGATCGTGCAGGAGTTCCTTGCCGCAACTGTGGCACGCCGGTCCGCCAGATCAAGCAGGGCCAGCGGTCCACGTTCTACTGCGCGGTCTGCCAGCGGTAAGGTCATCGACGAGGCACGGGACACGCGGGACACCTATATGCAGGATTTGCAACAGTACGCGCACTGGCGCACGCAGGTCGCCCAGGCGCTGGAAGCGTATCGCGGCTGGGCCCAGGGGGCCGAGCTGCTGGACGGGGCGGCGGAACAGCGCGTCGCGCGTGCGCTCGCACGGCTGCGCGACGACCGCCTGTCGGTCGCGTTCGTGGCCGAATTCTCGCGCGGTAAATCCGAACTGATCAACGCCATCTTCTTTGCGGACTACGGCCAGCGCATCGTGCCGTCGAGCCCCGGCCGCACGACGATGTGCCCGACCGAATTCGCCTGGGAGCCGGCGCTCGTCCCCTGCATCCGCCTGCTCCCGATCGAGACGCGCGCCGAACGCCTCGCGACGGGCGACTATCGCGACGTCCCGGATGCGTGGACCGTGCTGCCGCTGGACCTGTCCGCGCCGGAGCGCATGCACGAGACCTTCCTGCAGGTGAGCCTCACGCGCCGTGTCGCGCCGGACGAAGCGCAGCGCTACGGCCTGTACGATCCCGACGATCCCGACCTCGCGGCGACGCTCGGCGCGGACGGCCTCGTGGAGATCCCGCGCTGGCGCCATGCGCTGATCAATGTGCCGCATCCGCTGCTCCAGCAGGGCCTCGTGATCCTCGACACGCCGGGCCTGAATGCGATCGGCACGGAGCCGGAGCTGACGCTGAACCTGATCCCGAACGCGCACGCCGTGCTGTTCATCCTGGCCGCCGAGACGGGCGTCACGAAGAGCGACATCGACGTCTGGCGCACCCATATCAACGCCGGGCCGGGACGCATCGTCGTGCTGAACAAGATCGACGCATTGTGGGACGAGTTGCGCAGGCCGCACGACAACGACGCCGCCATCGCGCGCCAGCAGCACGACGCCGCGCGCCTGCTGGGCGTGGCGGATGCGCAGGTGTTCCCGGTTTCCGCGCAAAAGGCCCTCGTCGGCAAGATCACGGGCGATTACGCCCTGTTCGAAAAGAGCCGCATGGGCGCGCTGGAATCGGCGCTGTTCCATGAACTGATCCCGGCGCGCCAGGACATCCTGCGCCGCCAGCTGCAGGAGGATCTCGCGACGTTGACGGGCGCCCAGTCCGCGCTGCTGGCCGCGCGCGGGCGCGACCTCGTCGAGCAGCTGCAGGAACTGCAAAGCCTGCGCGGCAAGAACCAGGGCGTGATCGCGCACATGGTGCGCCGCGTCGAGATGGAAAAGAAGGAATTCGACGCCAGCCTGTTCAAGCTGCAGGGCACGCGCGCCGTGTTCACGACCTTGTCGACGGAGCTCTACTCCATCATCGGCATGGACGTCGTGCAGGACCATGTCGACGCCGTGCGCGCCGCGATGGAAGCCGCGCGCTTTTCGACGGGCATGCGCGCGCCGGTGCGGACCTTCTTCGACCAGGCGCGCGCATGCCTGGCTGCGGCGGAAGCAAAAATCGCCGAGATCGCGGCGATGATGGAGACGATGGTGCGGCGCTTCTCCACCGAGC
Source organism: Massilia sp. CT11-108 (assembly GCF_047302915.1). Classification (NCBI taxonomy): domain Bacteria; kingdom Pseudomonadati; phylum Pseudomonadota; class Betaproteobacteria; order Burkholderiales; family Oxalobacteraceae; genus Massilia; species Massilia sp. CT11-108. The sequence goes on from NZ_JBKYMO010000076.1 coordinate 8,163, forward strand.
ACGGACTCGCGCTGGCGCTGCCGGCCGCGCTGTCGCTGGAACGCTACCGCCGCGAGATCGACGCCATCGAAGCGATCTACGTGAAGCAGTTCGGCACGGCGACCCTGCTCATCACGAGCCGCGGCACCCTCCTCGAACGCTTCTTCGACACGATCGCGTCGCGCATCAAATTCGCGTTCCGCGAAGCGAACGGCGATGCCGAGGCGTGGCTGAAGGTGGTCATGGCGCCGCTCGAAGCGCAGATCCGCCAGCACCGCGACCAGCTGCGGCACCGCCAGGCATCGATCCAGCGCATCCTGGAAGCCACCGACAGCCTGGAACAGAAAATCGCCGCCTTCGAGGCGGCCCAACACGACCTGGAGCAGGTCAAGGCGCGGCTGGTGAATTTATCCGGCGGCGTCGCTGACGCCTTGCGCGCCGACCTGCCCGAATTGCGAGCAGCTTGATAGATGAAACGCAGCACCGACACCGAAATCCTGTCCGACCCCAGCTTCTCGCGCGCCGTCATCGACTGGCAGCGTGCCCACGGCCGCCACGCCCTGCCCTGGCAGAACACGCGCGACGCCTACCGCATCTGGCTCTCCGAGATCATGCTGCAGCAGACGCAGGTGACGGCGGTGCTGGCCTATTACGCGCGCTTCCTCGAGCGCTTCCCGACCGTGCACGACCTCGCCGCCGCGCCGGCGGAAGACGTGATGGCGCACTGGAGCGGCCTCGGTTACTACACGCGGGCGCGCAACCTGCACGCGTGCGCCAGGCGCGTCGTTGCCGACTACGGCGGCGTGTTCCCGAGCGACCCGGCGCTGCTGGCCGACCTGCCCGGCATCGGCCGCTCGACGGCTGCCGCCATCGCCGCGTTTTCCGCCGGCGCGCGCGCCGCGATTTTGGATGGCAACGTCAAGCGCGTGTTCGCGCGCGTGTTCGGCATCGACGAATACCCGGGCATCAAGCCGGTGGAAGACGCGCTGTGGCGCCGCGCCGACGCGCTGCTGCCGGAAGGCGACGGCATCGAGGCGTACACGCAGGGCCTGATGGACCTGGGCGCGACGCTGTGCACGCGCGGCAAACCGGACTGCGACCGCTGCCCGCTGCGCGACCGCTGCGTGGCATTCGCGACCGACCGCACCTCGGTGCTGCCCGTGCCGAAGCCGAAGAAGGCGACGCCGGAGCGGCGCGCGCTAATGCTGGCCGTCGTCGACAACGGCCAGGTGCTCCTGCAGCAGCGGCCGGATTCCGGCATCTGGGGCGGCCTGCTGTCTCTGCCGGAATACGATGGCCACGTGGCGCTGGACGAGGCGGACGACGTATCGCCGACGACGCTGGCCGGCGCCGCCGGCGAGTTCGGCACGGTGGCCGAGGTGGAACCGCTGCTGCCGCTGGTACACGGCTTCACGCACTACCGCCTGCACATCCAGCCCTACCGGATCGGCCTTCAGACGCGCGGCGAGACGCCGCCGGGCCACGTGTGGTGGAACCTGGCGACCATCACGGACGCACCGCTGCCGGCGCCGATCAAGAAGCTGCTGGGCCAACTGGCGGCCCCATCGCTGTTCTCCTAACCAAATTCGGGGTCAAATTCGGGGGCATTGGTCTCCTGACAGGAATTGACAGTGGTCCGGCCTAGACTGGCCGCACTGTCAACCAACGAAGGAGAACACCATGCTGACCCCGACCTATACCATCCTCTACGTCGCCGATCCGCACGCCAGCGCACGCCTGTATGGCAAGCTGCTGGACGCGCAGCACGTCGAGAGCTCGCCCACGTTCGTGCTGTTCCCGCTGGAGAATGGCCGCATGCTGGGCCTGTGGGCGAAGTCCGATGCGGTGCCGGCCGCCGACTTCCACGGCTGCGGCAGCGAGCTCGCGTTCCGCGTGCCCGACGACGCGCAAGTCGATGCGCTGCACGGCAAGTGGCGCGAGGCCGGCCTGCGTATCCTGCAGGCCCCGGCCAAGGTGGATTTCGGCTACACGTTCAGCGCGGCCGATCCGGATGGACACCGGCTGCGCGTGTTCGCGCGCGGCGAGTGAGCGTCAGAACGTATCGAGCGAATAAATGCGCCGGTGTTCCTTGATCGCATACCGATCCGTCATCCCGGCGATGTAATCCGCGATCTTGCGCGCCTGCTTCACCGTGTCCCCAAGCGCCACCTGGTAGTCCGGCGGCAGCAGCACGGGATCGGTCATGAAGGCGTCGAACAGCTCGTGCACGATGCGGCTCGCCTTCACGCGCATGCGGTTCACCTGGTAGTGGCGGTACAGGTTCGCGTGCAGGAAGCGCTTCAGTGCCGTCGTCTCCTCGCGCATCTTCCGGGAGAAGCGGATCAAAGGCGGACCGGCACGCACGTCCTCGATGCTCTGCGGCGAAGCGTCCGCCAGCAGCTCGGCCGACGTCGCGGCCAGGTCGGCCGTCATCGCCGTGATCATCAAACGGATCGTCTCGTACAGCTCGCGCCGGCCCTGCAGGCCCGGGTACTGCCGCACGACCTCGCGGTGCAGGCGCGCGAACAAATCCACCTCTTCCATCTGCTTCATCGTCAGCAGGCCCGAACGCAGGCCGTCGTCGATGTCGTGGTTGTTGTACGCGATTTCGTCGGCCAGGTTCGTCAGCTGCGCTTCCAGGCTCGGTTGCGTCCTGTCGATGAAGCGCTGGCCGAGGTCTCCCAGCTGGCGCGCGTTCGTCAGCGAGCAGTGCTTCAGGATGCCTTCGCGCGTCTCGAACGTGAGGTTCAGGCCGTCGAAGGCGCCGTAGTGTTCCTCGAGATGGTCGACGACGCGCAGGCTTTGCAGGTTGTGCTCGAAGCCGCCGTAGTCCTTCATGCAGTCGTTCAGCACGTCCTGGCCGACGTGGCCGAAGGGCGTGTGCCCGAGGTCGTGCGCGAGCGCGGTCGCTTCGACGAGGTCTTCGTTCAGGCGCAGGCTACGCGCCAGCGTGCGCCCGATCTGCGCGACTTCGATCGAGTGCGTGAGGCGGGTGCGGAATAAATCTCCCTCGTGATTCAGGAAGACCTGGGTTTTATACTCGAGCCGGCGGAACGCGGTCGAGTGGATGATGCGGTCGCGGTCGCGCTGGAATTCGCTGCGCGAGCCAGGCGACGGTTCCGGATGACGACGCCCACGGCTCTTCGACGACTGCGCCGCGTAGGGAGCCAGGTGGGCGTCGAAGTCAATCATGACGATGGTGTTCCAACCAAGGCCTTCAGCGTGGCGTCGAGCAGTTCGCGCGGCGCATTCGTGATGCTCGGGCTGCCCAGCGGTTTCAGCAGGATGAACTTGATGGCGCCGCCCTCGTTCTTCTTGTCGACTTCCATCAGCTCGATCCAGCGCTCGATGCCCAGGTCCGGCGCGACGACCGGCAGCCCGGCCGCCTTCACGAGCGCGCGCACGCGCTCGAGCGCGGCGTCGTCGATGAGGTTCAAACGGCGCGACAGGTCGGCCGCCATCACCATGCCGCAGCCGACGGCCTCGCCGTGCAGCCACGCGCCATAGCCCAGGCCCGCCTCGATGGCGTGGCCGAACGTGTGGCCGAAGTTCAGCACCGCGCGCAGGCCGCCTTCGCGCTCGTCGCGGGCGACGACGTCGGCCTTGATCTCGCACGAGCGCGCGATCGCGTGCGCGAGCGCCGCGTGGTCGCGCGCCACCAGTTTCTCGATGTTCGCCTCGATCCAGTCGAAGAACGGGGCGTCGAGGATGGCGCCGTGCTTGATGACTTCCGCCAGGCCGGCCGACAGCTCGCGGTCCGGCAGGGTGTCGAGCGTGGCGGTGTCGGCGATCACGGCGCGCGGTTGATAGAACGCGCCGATCATGTTCTTGCCCAGCGGGTGGTTGATGCCCGTCTTGCCGCCGACCGAGGAATCGACCTGCGCGAGCAAGGTGGTCGGGATCTGCACGAACGGCACGCCGCGCATGTAGGTCGCGGCCGCGAAACCGGTCATGTCGCCGATCACGCCGCCGCCCAGCGCCACGAGGGTCGTCTTGCGGTCGCACTTGTTGGCCAGCAGCGCGTCGAACACCTCGTTCAGGCTCTCCCAGTTCTTGAACTCTTCGCCGTCGCGCAGGATGATGGGCACGACCTCGCGGCCGGCCGCCCGGAGCGGGCCCGCGACCTTGTCCAGGTACAGCGGGGCGACGGTGGTGTTGGTGACGATGGCCACCTTGCCGCTGCCGCCGATGTGACGGTTGAGTAAAGAAGAATCGTCCAGCAGGCCGCGTCCGATCGCGATCGGATAGCTGCGGTCGCCCAGCTCGACGTTAAGAGAGATGCATGCCTGTTCGTTCATTGTCGTCTTTGCGTTGGCCTGCTCGCGCGCGGCGTTGTCCGCGTCGAGCTGGTCCAGGATTGTCTGAACCATCGATTGTACGTTAGGTCGGCCCGTGTCGATGACCATGTCGGCGATCTCGCGGTACAGCGGCTCGCGCTGCGCGGTCAGGTCTTCCAGCTTCCTGCGCGGGTCGGCCGTCTGCAGCAGCGGGCGGTTCTTGTCGTGCGCCGTGCGCGCGAGGATGCTGGAGACGCTCGCGCGCAGGTAGATCACGGTGCCCCGCTCCGCCAGCAGCGCGCGGCTGGCCGGGTTCAGCACGGCGCCGCCGCCGGTCGCCAGCACGATGCCGTTCTGCGCGGTGAGTTCGCGGATCACGTCGGCTTCGCGGCGGCGGAAGCTGGCCTCGCCCTCGATCTCGAAGATCCACGGAATCGTGGCGCCCGTACGCGCCTCGATCTCGTGGTCGGAATCGATGAAGGTCATGTCCAGGCGCCGCGCCAGCAGGCGGCCGATGGTGGTCTTGCCGGCCCCCATCAGGCCGACGAGGAAGATGTTGTTGTTCTTACAGTCAGACACGTGTACGCGTTCAAATAAAAACGGCCAGGTAACCCCTGGCCGCTTTGTTGCAATTGGGCATCCCTTAAGAAAACTTATGGGCAGGTGAACGACAGTTTAAACGGAATACTGGTTACGGAGCCAGCGGGCGTCGTGACCGTGACGTTGAACTTGGCCGTGGACGGTCCCGTGCAATTGGTCGGGCTCGTGCTGCCGACGCTGAACAAATGCGTATAGCCCTGCGGGATGCTGCCCACCGTCAGGCCGGTCGGATCGTCGACGGCGCTGTTCGTGTGCGGCGCGACGTTCGGCACCGTGGCGGGCACCACCGGCGCGGCGTTGCCGCCGAGCATACCCGTGATCGCGACCGTGGAATTGGCCGGCATCGGGTTGTTGTTCACGTCGTTGAACTGCAGCCGGAAGCTCTTGGTCGCACTGGACGGCAGGGTGCCCAGGTCGATCTCGCCGCTCGCCAGCGGCGTGGGGCTGGCGTCCATGTAGACGTATTTGACGGCGCTGCCGCTCATGAAGATCGCGGTCCGGGTGTAGACGGTATTCGTGCCGTCCGTCGAGCTGGCGCAGATCGTGGCCAGGCCGGGGCGGGTCGCGTCCGGGGTGGCGGCGTTGCACGGCGTGGCCGGCGTGCCCGGGATCGCGACGCGCGGCGCCTGGGTGCGGAACGCGACCGAGCATACGCCGTTGACGGTGTTGCAGCCGCCTTTGTCGGACGAGCCGATGGCCCCCATGTTCGTCTGGAACACGACCGGCGTGCCGTCCGGGACCGGGTTGCCGAAGGCGTCGGCCACCATCACCTGCACGGTCGTGGCGGACGGGTTGTCCACGCTCCAGCCCTCGACGTTGAACGAGCCCGAGCTCAGCGAGAACCCGCGCTGCGCCGGCAGGCCGGTCGTCACGACGATCGAGTCGGACAGGGTCGAAATGTCCGGACCGCCGTTGGTGCCGGTGCCCTTCAGCGTGGCCTGCACGCGGAACGACGTCGGGGTCGCGCCCGAGTTGACCGTCGTGACCACGCTGCCGGTGGCATCGGTCGTGTCGCTGGCCTTGTTGATGACGACGTCGGCGCCCGCGGGCACCGGCGTGAAGTCCACGCGCTGGCCGGCCAGCGGATTGCCGAAGATGTCGACGACCTTGTACGTCAGGATCGCGGTTTCGGTGCGGCCGTTGCCGCCGTTGCCGCGCACGACGATCGATTGCGTGGTCGGCGTGGCGCCCACGAACTGCACCGACGCGGCGGCCGGCGGCGCGATCGCCAGCGTGGCCGACGCCGACTTGGCGATGCCGGCGGCCGTCACGGTGATGATGTCGTTGTTGGCGCAGCCCTTGTCGCGGTAGACCGTCTGCACGGTGCCGTTATTGGTCGGCACGGTCGCGGCCAGCGTTGCCTTGCCGGCCGTGACGCACGCGGAGCTGAAACTGACGTTGACCTGCTGGTCCGTGTACTTGCTGGAACCATTCAGCACGTCGACCGACAGCACGGTCGAACCGTAGGCCTGGATGCTGGCCGGGCTGGCGGACAGGGTGCCGAACGTCAACGCCGTGGCACCGACCGTGTAAGCTGTTTTGCCGGTCACTGTAGCCCCATCCACCTCCGTAGCGACACTCACGTAACCAGCGCCCTCGGCGGACAAACTGGCCGCGTACATGCTGATTGTAGCCACGCCGTTGACGTCGGTGCGAACGGTACCGCTCGTCGGTTTGAAGGTGGCCAAGGTGCCGTCGGTGACGAAGGTCACGACCTTGTCAGCGATCGGCTTTCCATTCTTATCCAGGACGGTTGCTGTGGCGGTCAACGGCGTGCCGGCAGTAAGCATGCCACCGCCACTGAATGCCACCGCAATCGTTGGCTCCGCCGTCACCGTGGATCCGGTACCGGTCCCCGTGCTGCCGGAACCGGAGCCGGTCCCGCCGCTCACGGCGCCCGGATTGCCGCCGCCGCCGCCGCATGCGGTCAGCACCATGGCCATCAGCAGGCCGGCCACGCGCACGCCGTGGCGCGCCGTGGAGTCGTTCTTGAAGTCGTTCATGTGTGGGTTCTTGTTGATGATTCCGTCAATGACCGTTCTGCAGGCGCTCGGCCACGATCTTCGGCGTGATGAAGACGAGCAGCTCGGTCTTGGTGTTCTGGCGCGACGTCGACTTGAACAGATTGCCCACGACCGGGATGTCGCCGAACAGCGGCACCTTGTTGTCGTTGCGGGTCTCGGTCATCTGGTAGATGCCGCCCAGGACCACCGTGCCGCCGTTCTCGACCATCACCTTGGTCTTCACGTGCTGCGTGTTGATGGCGAAGCCCGACGCGGTCGCCTCGCCCTTCGAATCCTTGGCCACGTCCACGTCCAGCACGACGTTGCCGTCCGGGGTGATCTGCGGCGTGACTTCCAGCTTCAGGTTCGCTTTCTTGAACGTGACCGACGTGGCGCCGCTGCTCGTGGCCTGCTGGTACGGCAGCTCGACGCCCTGCTCGATGATGGCCGGGACGTTGTCCTCGGTGACCACGCGCGGGCTGGAGATGATCTTGCCCTTGCCGTCCGCTTCCAGCGCGGACAGTTCCAGGTTGAGGAAGCGGTTCGCCGCCGACGAGAACAGGGAGAATGCGATCGACGGCGCATTCGTGCCGTTGATGCCGGCCGCCGGCAGGTTCACGAGCGTGGAGTTGGTGTAGCCGTCGCCCTTGTCCGGCGTCTGGCCCGTGACCTGGCCCACGCCCGTCAGGTTGCCGCCGATGGCCACGCGCTGGTTGCCGCTAACCTGGTAGCCCGTGTCGCCGCCGCGCAAGGTGCGCAGGTCGGCAAAACCGAGCTTGGCGCCGAGGTTGCGCGAGAAACCGTCGTTCGCTTCCACGAGGCGCGCCTCGACGAGCACCTGCCTGGTGGCGATGTCGGTCTTCTGGATCAGTTTGCGGATGTCTTCGATCTTCGATGCGATGTCCGTGACGAACAGCTGGTTCGTGCGCGGGTCGATGATGGCGCTGCCGCGCTTGGACAGCACGCGGTTCTTGCCGCCGCCGTCGCCGCTGGCGCCGCCGTTCTGGTCGAGGCCGAACACGGTGCGGAACGACTCGGCCTTCTGGTAGTTCAGCTGGAAGATCTCGGAGCGCAGCGGTTCCAGGTCGGAGATCTGGGCCTTCTGCTCGAGCTCCAGTTTTTCCTTGGTCAGCAGTTCTTCCTTCGGCGCGATCCACAGCACGTTGCCGTTCTTGCGCATGTCGAGGCCCTTGGCCTGCAGGATCACGTCAAGGCCTTGGTCCCACGGCACGTCCTTCAGGTGCAGCGTGAGGTTGCCGGTGACGGAATCGCTCGTGATGATGTTCAGGCCGGACAGGTCGGCGATCGCCTGCAGCGCCTGGCGCACTTCGATGTTCTGGAAGTTGAACGAGACCTTCTCGCCGCGGTAGCCCACGCCGCCTGCGCCGCCGGCCGGCCGGTTCGGATCTTCCTTGACGGGCTTGACGTCGATGACGAGCTGCGTGTCGCTCTGGTAGACGCTCTGCTCCCAGTTGCCGTGCGCTTCGACGACCATGTGCGTGTTCTCGCCCTTGGTCGTCGTCGTGATGCGCGTCACGGGCGTGCCGAAGTCGGTCACGTCCAGGCGCCGGCGCAAGGTCGGCGGCACGCCGGTTTTCATGAAATCGACGAGGATCTGCGAACCGACCTGGCGCACGTCGACGGCGACCTGGCCGTTCGGCAGGTCGACGACGATGCGGCCTTCGCCATGGGTGCCGCGGCGGAAATCGAGGTCGCGCAGCAGCGGCAGGCTGGCCGGGGCTGCGCCAGTCTCGTATAACCAAAACCCCCC
>NZ_JBKYMO010000077.1:0-16692 GCF_047302915.1 Massilia sp. CT11-108
TCGCGCAGTGGCGCGCCGACGCCGCCAGCGCGCGCCAACGGCTGCAGCTCGCCCGCACGACGTACCAGCGCGAAAAGGCGCTGTGGGACGAGCGCATCTCGGCCCGCCAGGATCTGGAAGCCGCGGCGACGGCGATGCGGGAAGCGGAGATCGCCGCACAGGCGGCGGCACAGCGCCTGGCCGCCCTGGGCATCGAAGCGGGCGGCGGCGTGTCCAGCAGCGTGACGATGCGCGCACCGCTGAACGGCGTCGTCGTCGAGAAGCCGGCCGTCGCGGGCCAGGCGGTCGACGAAACGAAGCCGTTGCTGACCATCGCCGACCTGTCGCACGTGTGGATCGAAGCGGCCGTACCCGCCGACAGCCTGGGCCAGGTCGGGGCGGGCATGGCGGCGAAGATCAGCGTGGGCACGCAACCGGGCGAGATCGACGGCACCGTCGCATTCGTCGGCCCCGTCCTCGGCGAGACGACGCGCATGGCGACGGCACGCATCGTCCTGCCGAACCGCGACGCGCGCCTGCGGCCGGGCATGCTGGCCAGCGTCGACCTGATGGGGCCGCAGGCGCAGGTGCCGGTGACCGTGTCCGGCGATGCCATTCAGACGATCCACGAGCACAGCGTCGTGTTCGTCCGCACGAAGGCCGGATTCACGCTGCGCGACGTCGTGCCCGGGCGCTCGGACGGCAAGCGGATCGAGATCGTGCGCGGGCTGGCGGCGGGGGATGTCGTCGCGGCCGGCGGCAGCTTCCTGCTGAAGGCGGACCTCGGCAAGAGCGAAGCCGAACACGACGACTGACGAGGCGCCCATGTTCCAACAACTTATCGCATTCGCCATCGCGCGCCGCTGGCTGGTCGTGCTCGCGGTCCTCGCCCTCGCCGGCCTGGGCGTGGTCAACTACCAGCGCCTGCCGATCGACGCCGTGCCCGACATCACGAACGTGCAGGTGCAGATCAACACGGCCGCGCAGGGCTATTCTCCGCTGGAAGTCGAGCAGCGCATCACCTTCCCCATCGAGTCGGCGATGAGCGGCCTGCCCCGGCTCGAGCAGACGCGGTCGCTGTCGCGCTACGGCCTGTCGCAGGTCACCGTCGTCTTCAAGGAAGGCACCGACATCTATTTCGCCCGCCAGCTCGTGAGCGAGCGGCTGCAACAGGCGAAAAGCCGGCTGCCGGACCAGGCCGATCCCGCGCTGGGGCCGATCGCGACGGGCCTGGGCGAGATCTTTTACTGGACGGTCGAAGCGCGCCCGGACGCATTGAAACCGGACGGCACGCCCTATTCTCCGGCCGACCTGCGCGAGATCCAGGACTGGATCGTGGCGCCGCAACTGCGCGGCGTCGCGGGCGTGACGGAAGTGAACACCATTGGCGGCTACCTGAAGGAGTACCAGGTCGCGCCGGACATGGCGAAGCTCACTGCGCGCGGGCTGTCGCTGGCGACCCTGGTCAATGCCATCGACCGCAACAACGTCAACGCGGGCGCCGGCTATATCGAGCGCGGTGGCGAACAATTCGTCGTGCGCACGCCGGGACAAGTGAAAACGCTGGAGGAGATCCGTAACATCGTGCTGGACGTCGTCGACGGCGCACCCGTGCGCGTGCGCGACGTGGCCGACGTGGAGCCGGGCCGCGAACTGCGCACCGGCGCCGCCACGGAGAACGGTCGCGAAGTGGTGCTGGGCGCCGTCTTCATGCTGATCGGCCAGAACAGCCGCGCCGTCGCGGACAGCGCGCGCCGCAAGCTGGACGAGGTCAACCGTTCGCTGCCGCCGGGTGTGCAGGCTTTGCCGGTGTACGACCGCGCCGTGCTGGTGAACAAGGCGATTCGCACCGTCCGCAACAACCTCGTCGAAGGGGCGCTGCTCGTCATCGCGATCCTGTTCGCTTTTCTCGGCAATCTGCGCGCGGCGCTCGTGACGGCGCTCGTCATCCCGCTCACGATGCTGCTCGTGTTCACGGGCATGGTGCAGGCGGGCGTCAGCGCCAACCTGATGAGCCTCGGCGCGCTCGACTTCGGCATCATCATCGACGGCGCCGTCGTCATCGTCGAGAACTGCATCCGCCGGCTCGGGATCGCCCAGGCCGAGGTCGGGCGGCCATTGACTGGCGCGGAACGCCGCACGGAGGTGGCGCTTGCCGCGGCGGAAGCGAGGCGGCCGCTGCTGTTTGGCCAGGTGATCATCATGACGGTCTATCTGCCCCTGCTCGCACTGTCCGGCATCGAAGGCAAGATGTTTCATCCGATGGCGCTCACGGTCGTGATGGCGCTCGTCGGCGCGATGATCCTGTCCGTGACGTTCGTGCCGGCTGCCGTCGCATTGTTCGTCAGCGGCAACGTGGCCGAACACGACAACCGCATGATGCACAAGGCGCGCGACTGGTACCGGCCGCTGCTGGACTGGACCCTGCGCAACCGCCCGGTCGCCCTGACCTTCGCCGTGCTGTCCGTGCTGCTGACAGGCTTGCTGGCGACCCGCCTCGGCACCGAATTCGCGCCGAACCTGAACGAGGGCGATCTCGCCGTGATGACCTTGCGGATTCCCGGCACGAGCCTGCAGCAATCGGTGGCGATGCAGCAGCAGTTGGAGACCGCCCTGCTGCGCGAATTCCCCGAGATCGAACGCGTGTTCGCGCGCATCGGCACGGCCGAGGTGGCGACGGACCCGATGCCGCCGAATGCTGCCGACAGCTATTTGATCCTGCGTCCGGAAAACCAGTGGCCGAAGCCGAGACGAACGCATGCCGAGCTCGTGGCCGCGATCGCGGAAGCGGCCAACCGCATCCCCGGCAACAACTACGAGTTCTCGCAACCGATCCAGCTGCGCTTCAACGAGTTGATCTCGGGCGTGCGCAGCGACGTGGCCGTGAAGGTTTTCGGCGACGACACGGCGACCATGCTCGCGACGGCCCAGCGCATCGCCCAAGTGCTCGATCGGCTGCCGGGCGCCGGCGAAGTGAAAATCGAGCAGACGGGAGGTTTACCGGCGCTGACCCTGGCCGTCGACCGCATCAAGGCCGCGCGCTACGGCCTGAACGTGGCGGACGTGCAGGAAGCGTTCGGCACGCTCGTCGGCGGCCGCGACGTGGGCACCGTGTTCGAAGGCGACCGCCGCTTCGCGATCACGGTGCGCCTGGCGGAAGGGGCGCGCAACGATGTCGACACGCTGCGGCGCCTGCCGATCTCGCTGCCGGCGCGCGATGGGCGGGCCGCCAGCATTCCGCTGTCCGAGATCGCCACGTTGGACTTCGTGCCGGAAGCGAACCAGATCAGCCGCGAGAACGGCAAGCGCCGCATCGTCGTCACGGCCAATGTGCGCGGGCGCGATCTCGGGTCGTTCGTCGCCGCGCTGCAAGCCGACCTGGCCAAGCTGAAACTGCCGGCGGGCGTATGGCTGAGTCTCGGCGGACAATTCGAGAACCTGCGGGCCGCGGGCCAGCGCCTGGCGCTCGTCGTGCCGGCCGCACTGGCGCTCGTGTTCGCGCTGCTGTACCTGATGTTCGGCAGCGTGAAGGATGGCCTGCTCGTGTTCAGCGGCATCCCGTTCGCCATGACGGGCGGCGTGCTGGCGCTGTGGCTGCGCGGATTGCCGCTGTCGATTTCGGCGGCGGTCGGCTTCATCGCGCTGTCCGGCGTGGCCGTGCTGAACGGGCTCGTGATGCTGGCGTTCGTGCGTTCGCTGCGCGACCAGGGCCACTCCGCGCAAGATGCCATGCGCGAAGGGGCGCAGGTACGTTTGCGCGCAGTGCTGATGACGGCGCTCGTCGCCTCGCTGGGCTTTTTGCCGATGGCGCTGGCGACGAGCACGGGCGCGGAAGTGCAGCGGCCGCTGGCGACGGTCGTCATCGGCGGCATCCTGTCGTCGACGGCGCTGACCTTGCTGATCCTGCCGGCCTTGTACACGTGGGCGCATGAAAGTTCCCGCGACCCGGCCTATCGTTGAGCGTCATGGTGCGACCGTCCGGTACGCCATCCGGACCGGCCGCACCTGTGGCAGACTTTGTCATCGCTTATCGCTTACCAACACGGACAAGCACATGGACATCGGACGGATCGAAGCCCTGGCCCTGCGCCCCAGCCTGGCCGCGCCACCCGTGCGCGTGGACGGCGTGAGGGCCATCGCCTACCAGGGACTGGACGGCGACGTGTACGCCGACCCGCTGTCGCCGCGCCAGCTGCTGCTGGCCGGCACGGATGCTTACGACGCGTTCGCGCTGCCGCCGCACACGCTGCGCGAGAACCTGCTCGTGGACGTCGACACGTCGCGGCTCGTCTCCGGCACCGTGCTGCAGGTCGGCGATGGCGCCCTGCTGCGGCTGATGTTCCAGTGCGAAGCCTGCGGGCACCTGGACGCGCACCAACCCGGCCTGTCGACGCGCATCGGCACACGGCGCGGCATGCTGGCGCGTGTGCTGCGCGGCGGCGAGATCCGGCCGGGCGACCGGATCCGCGTGGCGGGCGCGCCGCTGCCCGCGTGGTCGGACGACTGGCGCGAGCGCATCGTCCATGTGCTCGATACACTGCCGCCCGCCAGCGTGATCACGTATAAGCGGCTGGCCCAGGTGGCCGGCATCGCGTCCAGCTATTGCCGCGCTTTCCCGGGCATGATCGCCCGGCTGGGGCCGCGCTACGCGGGCAAGGCCGTGCCCTCGCAAGCGGATATCGACCTGCCGCGCTGGGATGGGCGCGGGTTGTTCGATCCCGCGCCGGTGGAACGGTTGTTTTTCGCCGAGGTCGTGCCGTAGGCTTGCCCGTCAGGCCAGCTGTTCGATCGGCTGCAGGGCGTAGCGGACGTCGCCGCGGTCATCCGCCTGTGGTCCGGTGACGAGACAGGCATCCCAACCCAGTCTCCCGCTCGGCGCGGGGCCGAGGACGGTGCTGCGGACCGCTTCTCCGCGCAGGATCAGTTCGACCTCGTATTCGAGCGTGACGCCGGCCAGCAGGCCCAGCAGGCTTTTGAGGGCGCGCGCCGCGAGGCCACCCGGCAGGAACGACGAGAAACCGGCGTGGTCCAGCGGACCCACCACGACGCGCAGGCGCAGGTCGCGCTGCCACACGCGGTCGCCGGCCATCGCGCTCGTGCCCAGCACGGCGGTGGGGTGGCCGAGGACGGTCTGCTGGGCGGACGGCACGTCGTACCAGGCCCCGACGAATTGCTCGATGCGCACCGGGTGGTCGAAATACTCGGACAGCACGCGCCCCATCTGTACGGCCGAGGGCGGGCGCTGGCGGATCGACGCGGCGAAGTAGCCGATCGATTCGTCCAGCAGGGCGCCGTCCCTGGGATGCGTCAGGCGCCGGCGCAGCGCATTGTGGCCGAGCCCTGCCAGTGCCAGCAGCAGCGGCAGGAAGGTGTCCTGGCCGTCGAGCTGGTATTTGAAGTGCAGCCGGTATTTGCGCCAGGCTGCGTAGAACAGGGCCAGCGAGCGGTTCGAGAACGTGTCCAGCAGCGCGCGTGGACCTTCGTCGGAATGGCGCTGCTGGTGGTCGGCGATGCGCTCCGTGTAATGGGCCGGCAGCACGCCGGTGGCGCTCAACAGGCCCATGAAGGAGGGGGTGACGCGGATGTAGGTGAGCCTGGCTTCCTGCAATGCCTTGCCGAGCGCGTGCGCGCCGCGGTCGAGGTCGCGCGGCTCGGGCTGGATGGCTTCCAGCTGGCTGGCCGGAAATCCCAGCGACGTCGAGTTCTGGAAGCGCACGTAATGCGCGATGGCGTCGTGCTGGGGGCTGCCGTGCCGCTTGAGCCAGAGCTCGAGCATGCGCACGGCCTGGAAGTACTCGAAACGATAGGGTTCCCTGAACAGGCGCTCGATTACAGCAGGCTCAAATCGCCGCTTCTCGGTAGGCATTTCAATAATTCCTCTCCGGTTTTATTGGACACCACCACCAGTTGCGTGAAGCTGTTGGCGTGCACGTACAGGGCGAGAAACCGTTCGATGATGTGGGCGAATGCGTAGATGCCGCTGCCGACGAAGGCTTCCTCGTCGATGAGGATGCGCACTTCCACGCCGCGCACGAGGCAGGTGAACGGATTGCCCGCCATCCACGCGCTGGCGGTACGTTGTTCGATGCCGGCAATGCCGCCGATCTGGCGCTGCGACGATGGCGAACGGGGCAGGTCGTACAGGGCGAGCATCTCGCGGAAGGCGTCGACGCCGCCGTTTGCCAGTGACAAATGGTTCAGCGTCAGGTGCGAGATCAGGCGCCAATGGGCGCTGCGGGCGCTCTCGAAGCGGTAGGTGATGGTGGGCTTGCGCAGGAAGTGGATCGTCTTCATGCTCGAGCCGCCTTCGAGGAACAAATCGCCGCCGAGCTGGCCATAGGAGAGTGAGGCCGGCAGGTCGCGGTTGCTGCAGATGAGTTCGATGTTCAGCGTTTGCGTCTCGACGGCGGCCGGATCGAAGTCGATGTCGACGATGGCGATCTGTGTCTCGTACCCGGGGCTGCGCTCGGCCAGCGTCTCGTCGCGCCGCAGCACCCAGTAATGCCCGTTCCGCTCGGGCGTCTGGGCGTGCTTGAGCGAGTAAAACGGGTGGAATTCGACGACGGTTTCTCCCTGCGGCGTCTGGCGCACGAGGTTGACGGATTCGATGGATTGCACTTCGTAGGCGAAGGCGCGGCGTGCGTCGGCCAGCACGGGGTAGCTGGCGCTCGCGTGGGTCAGGCGGATCGGCTCGCCGCGCTGCGGGAACAGGTTGATGACGGGCGTGCAGCCGAGCAGCAGGTTGTTGGTCGACAGCGTGCCGAGCATGCGCGCCGTGTTCGAATCCGCGCGCAGGCCCGCCAGCGCCAGGTGCAGCGTCACCGTCGTCGCGCCGGCCGCCAGCGCGGTCGGCAGCGCGGCCATGAGTGCGGCCAAGTCGATGTCGAAAAAGTTGAACTTGTCGGGGAAGCAGAAGTACTCCGTCAGCAGGCGGTAAGCGGCATGCGAGCGCGCGGGAAAATCGATCAGGGCTTCGTCGTCGGCGAAGCCGGCGGGCTCGATCGGGATCGCGCCCAGGGGAAACCAGCGGCCATTGCGGTCCGCCTCGACGTATGCGCCCGCGGCCCGCATGAACAACGTGTCGCGCAACGCCGCGCAGAACGACGGTTCGCCGTCGATGAACACGCGCAGGCGCGGCAGGGCCAGCCGGCCGAGGCGCAACTGGTCGGCCGTGGCGGTGAGCGTCAGGCTCAGGCCGGAGCCGGCGCCTTCCGGCAGGCGTACGGCTTCCGGATGGTCGATGATGGCGGAGAACGCGGCCCTGGTGAGCGCAAGCGGCGCGACGGTGACGGGATAAACGGTGCGGAACGTGCAGGCCGCGCCGCGCACGGGCCGCGTACTCAGCGCGGTGCCGCGCGGGAGGACGCCGATGCCCGTCTGCTGGTTGGCGGTCCCCCCGAAATCCATCTGGGCGATCGAACAGGAGGGAAACGGGCGCAGGTAATGGGGGTACAGGACGTCGAACAGCGCTTCCGTGAATTCGGGATAGTCGTCATCGAGCCGCTTCGCGATACGCGCGTTCAGCAGCGCGAACGATTCGATCATGCGTTCGGTGTGCGGGTCTTCGCACACTTCGCCGCTGATGAGCAGGCGGCCCGCGATCTTCGGATAGCGCTCGGCGAATTCGCGCAGGTGACGGCGCAAGTGGCCGAGCTCGCGCTCGTAATACGGTAGCAATTGTTCCAAGCTTAGCCTCGCGCGGACGCGGCCGGCGACGCCCTGCCCGCCTTGTTGATGCTGTATTGCAGGGTCGACGGCTGCAGCAGCGCGTCGAAATTGACCGGTTCTTCCGATGCGCTGGCGACGAGCACCGCCGTGATCGAAAACTTCAGGCGGTTCACCGCACTCTCGTCGCGCACTTCGAGTACCGCCTTCACGTTGCGCAGGCGCGGTTCATGGCGGGCGATGGTTTTTTCGAGGCAGTCGCAGATGTAAGCGCGGTCGCTCGGGCTCGACAGCGAGCGGTCGGCGAAATCCGTCAAGCCGTAGGTCACGAGCGACTCGCTGCACTCGGGGAAACCCTGCAGTGAATTTTCGGGAATGACGGAGCGCGTGTTCAACAACGCCTCGAGGTCGCGCGCGACGGCATCCTTGAAATCCTCGGCGGTGATGCGCGAGACGGAGGCGTTACCGGCGCCGCGCACCGATGTGCCCAGCAGACGGTCGAAAAAACCAGGCGTGAATCCTTCCATCGAACTCCTCCATGCCGGCGGCGCAAGCGGGCATCTTTACACAGTCGGGCGCGAAAAAATAGTTCAGTTGGGCAAGACCCACGGTTACTTTGAGCAGTAGCAAAACTGCAGGTCATAGCAGAAAAAAAACCGTCATGAAGGACTAAGGTGATCGACTTGGGACAAGTCAATGACTGGAGGACATGCATGACGAGCACGATGATCGGCAACATGGCCAGCAAAGTATTGTGGGGAGAGGGTCTGCTCCTGCGTCCGCAGCATTTCCAGCGCCAGGACCAGTACCATGAACACCGCCTGTACAAGAGCATCCGGGCCGTACACCCGTATGCCTGGGGCATCGAAACACTGCAGATCGACCGCGAGGCGCTGTCCAGCAACGTGTTGCGCATCCTCGAACTCGCACTGCGCTTCCAGGACGGCGAACTGGTCGATGCGCCGGGTGCCGACGAACTGCCCGACACCGTCGACCTCAGCCAGTTGCCGCAATCCCAGCAAACCGTCACGTATTACGCCGCCCTGCCCGGCCTCAAACCCTTCAGCGGCAATTTCGCCCAGCCGGGCCAGCCGACCAAGACGGTCCGCTTCGTGCAAACCAATGAGGAAACGCCCGACCTCTACACGCAAGCGGCGCCGGCGTCCGTGTCCTACCTCAGGAAAACCGTGCGTCTCGTCCCGGAATTCGAGCCGCGCGACGCCTACCTCAGCTTTCCGGTGCTGCGCCTGCGGCGCGCCCCGTCCGGCGGCTTCGAGATGGACCCGTCCTTCCTGCCGCCCAGCCTGTCGGTGGGTGCCGCACCCGCCCTGTTCCAGCAGGTGCGCCGCCTGCTCGAGGCGCTGCAGGCCAAGGTGAGTTCGCTGTATGGCCACCACCGCGAGCCGAGCCGCAACGTGATCGAATTCCGTTCCGGTGACATGTCGTCGTTCTGGCTATTGCACACCGCCAGTTCCGCGTGCGCATCGCTATCCCACTACGTGCACCATCCCGACCTGCACCCGGAACGCCTGCACGAACAATTGCTGGGCGTGGGCGGCGCGCTGATGACGTTTTCGAAAAGCTGGACGCTGACCGACCTGCCGGTGTACCAGCACGCCGATCCCGGTCCCGGCTTTGCCAAGCTGTTCCAGATCATCCGTGAACTGCTCGACACCGTGATCTCGTCGAAGTACTTCGCCATTGTCCTGAACGAAGTGCGGCCGTCGTACCACCACGGCATGCTCGACTCCGGCAAGATCGACGACAAGACGACCTTCTACGTCGCCGTCTCGGCCGATATCCCGACGCTGGAACTCGTCGACACCGTGCCGCTGCGTTTCAAGGTCGGCGCGCCGGACGACGTCGAGAAATGCGTGCTGTCGGCCCTGCCCGGCGTGCGCCTGCAATACGCGCCACAATTGCCCGCCGCCGTGCCAGTGCGCCCCGACACGTGCTATTTCATCCTCGATGCCAAGGGACAAATGTACGAGCGCATGCTGCAGGCGCAATCGATGGCGATCTACGTGCCGTCGGGGATGAAGGGGCTGAAGCTGGAACTGCTGGCTGTCGCTGCGTGAGTCCGCGGTGCATGTTCCTCGTTGAACTCATCGCAGGCCAGCAGGCCACTATCGACAAACTTTGACGCCACACCATCATGTCGACACCTCTTACCGCCGAACCGCTCCCCGCTTCCCATACAGTCCCCGGCTGGATCAGGCAGGCCCTCATCGCTGCCACCGTCTTCGTCGCCTGCTGGGGCGGCGCGATCGTCTGGTGGCGCGCGAGCGGGAGCGTGCCCGCCACGTCGGAATGGATGCTGGTGCTGTTCGGCCTGCCTGTAGCCCTGCTGCTGGCGGGCTTCATCGGATACAAACGGATCGCGCAACGCAGCACCACCGTCCAGGCCGACGCGCTGCCCGCCGCACCCGCACGACCGGCCAGCGCCGCCACGCGCCCGGCGCACGCGCGGCACCTGGCGATCCTCGCGACGGCACTGCGCGCTCCGCAGGGTGTGTCCGCCGAAGAACTGGCGGCCGCCATCGCGGACAACAAGGCACGCCCGGGTCTGGACCGGGAACTCGTCGACGACGACGGCTTCCCCGTGATGTGCGCGCGCTGCGAGGACGCGCTAGACGAGGCGCTGCGGGAAGACATCACCGACTGGCTGGCGGCGCACGGAGCCAGTGAGGCAAACTTCAGCGACGAGCAGTGGCGCGCGCTGACGCTGGCAAGCAGCGTGGTCGCGGAACTCGCGGGACGTGCCGCGATCGAGTGGGCCGTGCGCGACGATGCCATGCCCGGGCTCCAGGTGCTGCCGCTGCTGCCTGCGGATTGGTCCGAGGGACAGCGCGATGCCGCTGCGGCGTGGCTGCGGCATGCGGCGGCGCAGGCCGGATGGCGTGGCGAGATCGGTGCGGCCATGTGCGGCACCGATCCCGTGACCGGCATTACTGCGGCCGGCGCAGCGCCCGGTGTCACGCTCGTGGTGGCGGCAGCGTCCCATGTGGGCGAGGCAACGGTCGCACGCTGGGCGTCGGAACAGGTCTTGTTCACGGCCGCGCAGCCGCAGGGGTTGATGCCGGGCGAGGGCGCCGCCGGCCTATTGCTGGGCGGCGCGGCGCTGGCCGGGGCATCCGATGGCCAGGCGGTGGCGCTGCTCGCGCCGCTCGCGGAAGTGCAGGTCGCGGAGCCGGCCGACACACGCAGGCGCGGTACCGACCGCGTGCTCGCGGGATTCGTCGAGCGCACGCTCGCCGATGCAGGTGCCGGTGCGGATGGCGTGGCGATGATCGTCGCCGATACCGGCCACCGCTCGCGCCCGGTGTACGAGCTGATGGAATACGCAGCCACGACGATGCGGCAGCTCGACGGCAGCGCGGACATCGTACGTGTCGGGGCATCGAGCGGCGCATGCGGCGTCGTCCCGTTCGTGACGGCGCTCGCGCTGGGCGCGCACTACGCGGGTGCGCGCCACGCGCCGGTGCTGTGCCTCGCCAACGAGACGCCGGGCCGCCGCATCGCCACGCTCGTGCAACCCGTGGATTGAACTCTCAGCGGGCCGGCGCGCGCCATGCCTGCGTGCGGCCCAGCACGTGGCTGTCGATGGATCCCTTCCTGGCCAGCTGGCCGCCGATGCCGAAGTTCAGCAGGCAGACATCTTCGTCTTCGTTTTCCCGTCCCTGGAAGCGGCGTGCCCACGGATCGCGCGTCGTGTCGTCCTGCGCGGGGCGGCGTGCCGCTGCAGCCGTCCGCGCGGCGCGGCGTGGTTGCGCCGGTTCGTCGAGCACGGCGGCATGCTGGCCGCTGGCGCTGCAGGAGACGAGTGAGCAGACGTTCACGTCTTGCGCAAATGCGGGGAGCGGTATGAGAAGCGCGGCGGCGGCCAGCGGGAGGAGCTTCCTGATCAAACCGGATGTCATGGTCTGCACCTTGTCGATGACGATGCGGCCACTCTAGCGGGTTGCGCGCGCAGGTCGATGTCCGATTGTGTCGGACGCGCGTCCCGACACATGCGCTTGCAAAAATCCTGCGCTACCATGAGTCCCGTAACTCAACGCACGGAGGAGACGACACATGATTTATCAAGGCAGCTGCCACTGCGGCCAGGTGGCGTATGAAGTGGAGGGCGAGATCCAGGGCGCCCTCGCCTGCAATTGTTCGATGTGCCAGCGCAAGGGATCGCTGCTCTGGTTCGTGCCGCGTGCGCAGTTCCGCCTGCGCACGCCCGAGGACGCGGCCGCCACCTACACGTTCAACAAGCACGTCATCCAGCACCGCTTCTGTCCCACGTGCGGCATCCATCCGTATGCGGAAGGGGTCGATCCGAAGGGGAATCCGATGGCGGCCATCAACCTGCGCTGCATCGAGGGTATCGATCTCGACGCGATTCCCGTGCAGCACTACGACGGCCGCGACGCCTGACCTTCAGTTCAGGCGCGGCGCGATCACGAGTTCCGGCTGCGGCCGCGGTGCGTGGGCGGACAGCTCCGCCGGCGCCACTTCCTGCGGCAGCGCGACGATGCGTTCCCACAGCGCGAAGCCGGCCGTGCGGTTGGCCTTGCTGAGCTGGTAGGCGGGCAAGGCGTCCATGCCGTGGGCCATCCACAGCGCTTCGTACGAGGGTGTCAGGCGCGCGTCGTGCCAGGCTTCGGAGAGGGGCGCGAAGGTTTCCTGCAGGACGGCCGCCGTGCTGCGCATGCGCACCCAGCGGTGGTTCAGCCAGCCGTTTTCTTTTTCGACGGGGTTCAGGAAACGCTCGATCACCTGGCGCGCCGCCTCTTCTCCGCTGCGGCTCATCACGTCGATGGCGGCGCGCGTCATGTTCAGGTTCAGCCCACCCTCTTTTTTCGTATGGCGGATCTGCACGACGCGGTCGCGGTAGCCCGGGGTGCGCTTCAGGGCTTCGTCGCGCCACGTGCGGATCGTGCGCAGGATGGCGCCCGCGAAGCGCGGCAGCGACGGGCGGCCGTCGGTGTCGTCGACCGGCATGTACGCGGCCGTCACCCCGGTGTTGTTGTTCGTCGGGAGAGACACGCGCGCGTCGAACGGGTCGTCGTCGGCGAGGTCGTCCTGCAGGGTGACGCCGAAGGTCGGACGGGTCGGGAGGATGTTGTCGAAAAAGTGAATGGGGAAGTTGCTGGTCAGGCCGCCGTCCGAGAACCAGACGCGCAGCAGGTCGACGCCTTCCCCATGCACCGGCAGCGCGCGCAGGCGGTACAGGGGTACGGCCTGCAGCAGCACGGGAAAACTGAGGCTCATGCGCGCGGCCACCACGAGCGGCAGGTCGTCCGGATCGGGCATGAAGTAGTAATCCTCGCCACCGGCGTTCATGCGTTCCAGTACCGTCACCGTGCGTGC
This sequence comes from Massilia sp. CT11-108, assembly GCF_047302915.1. Lineage (NCBI taxonomy): Bacteria > Pseudomonadati > Pseudomonadota > Betaproteobacteria > Burkholderiales > Oxalobacteraceae > Massilia > Massilia sp. CT11-108. The sequence continues at coordinate 13,003 of NZ_JBKYMO010000077.1, forward strand.
GCCGTGGCGCGTATGGCGCGAGTGCGCCGTCATCCAGTCGACGATCGCGGGCGGGAACAGGGCGGCCATTTCCGAGGCGCGGAATACGAGGTCGGCGCTCGAATGCGGCAGCCGGTGTGCGCGCAGTTCGGAGAGGCCCGTCGTCATCAGGGCCAGTTCGATCGGCGGCTCGGACGTGCGCAGCAGCCCGAACGTCAATGGGGTGTCGAGCGGGAGACCGGCGATGTCCTGCACGAGGCCATGCAGCCATTCCGTCAGCGCGGGCGGATTGTCCGCGGACGTGCGCAGGCCGGAGCAGATGCCGCAGCGGTTGGCGCGCAGCCCGCGCCACGCCGACCACGTGGCCTGCAGCAGCGCCCCGGCCAGCGCGCCCACGAACATGCACAAGCCGAACCACAGGACGCTGGCGAGACCGACGAGGGGCACGCTCGGCCAGTGTCCGCCGAGCAGGCTGCTGCTGATCAGAAAGCCCAGCAGCCACATGCCCCCGCCCACCACGGCACCGAGCGGGAAATTCCACAGCATGGCGAGGGATAGATAGCCGCAGGCTTTCGACTTGCTCGTTTCGTTGAGCGCCGCCGCGATCACGCGGAAGTGCGGACGCAGCGCGGCGCAGGGCTGGAACAGCGAGAACAGCCGGGTGTGCGCGCCGACGGCTTCCTGCAGGCTGCCGGGCAGCCGGGCCAGGAGATGGAAACCGTCGTCCTCGCCCTGCCCGTCCTTGCGCACGCGGTTGCGCTTGAACTGGGCCGCCGCCGCCGCGATGGCCGCCACGGCGCCGACGCTCGTCCCGCCGATCGAGCGCAAGGTGAACTTTTCGGCCAGCCGCGCCACGAACGCGGGGTAGACCACGCCGGAGGTCACGCCCCCCTCCATCACGATATCGCATTCTTTCGGTAGAAAATCGTTCATCGCTGTCGACGCTCGTGCTTGATGCGTCGATTATGCGCTAACACAGCCTAGCCCGGCACGCCCACGATCACGCTGGACGCCTTGAACATCGCCGTGGCCGTCCTGCCCTCGGCCAGCTCGAGCGCTCGCGCGCTCTCGTTGGTGATGATGGCGGCGATGCTGCCGCCACCCGTCAGGTCGAGGACGACTTCCGTGTTGACGGCGCCCGGCGTCAGGAGGGACACGGTGCCGGCGAGCTGGTTGCGGGCCGAGAAGCGCGCACCCTCGCCTTCCGTCATGAGGATGATCGAAGACGCCTTGACCAGCGCGAACGCCTGGGCGCCCGCTGCCAGGCCGAGGCTGGCCGTGCTCTCGTGCGTGACGATGGCGACGATTCTGTGGCCGCCGGCGACGTCGAGTTCGATCTCGTCGTTGACGGCGCCGGGCTGGATCCCGGAGACGGTGCCGAAGAACTGGTTGCGTGCGCTCGTTTTCATGTTCAGCCTGCTGATCAGGGTCAGGTCGGCGGACAGGTTGCCGGCCTGTCCGTTGAGTTGGTCCACGAATTGCTGGTGGAGTTGCTCGAGCGCCCGGAAGTTCCTGACGAGTTGTTCGCCGCGCGCCGTCAGCCGCGTGCCGCCGCCGCCCTTGCCGCCGGCGACGCGTTCCACCAGCGCTTCGCCGGCCAGGTTGTTCATCGCGTCGATCGCGTCCCACGCCCCCTTGTAGCTCATCCCGACCGCTTTCGCGGCCTGGCTGATCGATCCCGCCTCGCCGATCGCGGCCAGCAGCTCGACCCGTCCCTGGCCGCCGAATTTTTCGCCGCCGACCGTCATCCAGACGGCGCCCTGCAGCGCGAAGCCTGTGTTGTCGCTTTCCACTTTGCCCTGTTCCGTTTCGTTATATACTCTACTATATAGCGATAAAGAACTGGAGTCGACCATGAAGCAACTCGCCGGCCTTCTGGCCCTGATCGCGTGCCACGCCGCCCAGGCGGACGAGGTGCAAGTGGCGGTCGCCGCCAACTTCACCGCGCCGATGCAAAAGATCGCTGCGGCATTCGAACAGGACACGGGCCACAAGGCCGTCCTTGCGTTCGGCGCCACCGGCAAGTTCTACGCCCAGATCGTCAACGGCGCGCCGTTCGAGGTGCTGCTCGCGGCCGACGACGAGACCCCGGCCAGACTGGAAGCGGAGCGCCGCACCGTGCCCGGCACGCGTTTTACCTATGCGACCGGCAAGCTGGCGCTGTGGTCCGCGCAGGACGGCTATGTCGACGGCCAGGGCCAGGTCCTCAAGACGGGGAACTATGCCCATCTCGCCATCGCCAACCCGAAGACGGCCCCGTACGGCGCGGCCGCCATCGAGACGCTGAACAAGCTGGGCGTCTACGACCGCGTGCAGGGTAAGCTCGTGCAGGGCGAGAACATCGCGCAAACGCACCAGTTCGTCAGCACGGGCAATGCGCCGCTCGGCTTCGTCGCGCTGTCGCAGGTCTATCGCGACGGTAAATTCGCGTCCGGCTCCGGCTGGATCGTGCCCGACAACCTGCACGGTCCGATTCGCCAGGACGCCGTCATCCTCGCCAGGGGCGGCGCCAATCCGGCCGCGAAGGCTTTGGCAAGCTATCTGAAATCGAACAAGGCCAGAGAGATCATCCGCTCGTACGGCTACGCATTGTGACCCTGGACGCCGCCGACTTCGCGGCCGTCCGCCTGACGCTGGAGCTGGCGACCGTCGTGACCCTGCTGCTGCTGGTGATCGGCACACCGATCGCGTGGTGGCTCGCGCGCACGCGCTCGCGCCTGCGGCACGCGGTCGGGGCTGTCGTCGCGCTACCCCTCGTGCTGCCGCCCACCGTGATCGGCTTTTATCTGCTGCTGCTGCTGGGGCCGAACGGCCCCGTCGGCAAGCTGACGGAGGCGCTCGGCATCGGCTTGTTGCCGTTCTCGTTCGGCGGCCTCGTGCTGGCCTCCGTGTGCTATTCCCTGCCCTTCGTCGTGCAGCCGCTGCAGAATGCCTTCGAGGCGATCGGCACGCGGCCGCTGGAAGTGGCGGCCACCTTGCGCGCGAGTCCGTGGGACACCTTCTGGTCGGTGGCGGTGCCGCTGGCGCGTCCCGGTTTCCTGTCCGGCGCCGTGCTCGGCTTCGCGCACACGGTAGGCGAATTCGGCGTCGTGCTCATGATCGGCGGCAATATCCCGAACAAGACGCGCGTCGTCTCCGTGCAGATCTACGACCACGTCGAGGCGCTCGAATATGCGCAGGCGCACTGGCTCGCGGGCGGCATGCTGGCCTTCAGCTTCATCGTGCTGCTGGCGCTGTACACCTTCTACCCGCAAGCGATGAAAGGACGGCGCCGATGACCGACGGATTGCGCGTACGCCTGCGCATGGACCGTGGCGCGTTCCAGCTGGACGTCGACCTCGACTTGCCGTTGCACGGCATCAGCGCCCTGTTCGGTCATTCCGGCTCGGGCAAGACGACGGTCCTGCGCGCCATCGCCGGCCTGGAACGCGCGCCCGGCGGTATCGTCGCGCGCGGCGACGAGGTGTGGCAGGACGATGCGCGCGGCGTGTTCGTCCCCGTGCACCAGCGGGCCGTCGGCTATGTATTCCAGGAAGCGAGCCTGTTCCCGCACCTGTCCGTGCGCGCCAACCTGGAGTTCGGCCGCAAGCGCGTGCCCGTGCACGAGCGCCGCTTCGCGCTGGAGCCCGTGACGGCCCTGCTGGGCATCGAAAACCTGCTCGAGCGCCGGCCGGACGGTCTGTCGGGCGGCGAGCGCCAGCGCGTGGCGAT
>NZ_JBKYMO010000078.1:0-16680 GCF_047302915.1 Massilia sp. CT11-108
GTGCGCAACTCGACGGCGTGACGGAAGCGCGGCAGCACGGCGGGCATGACGGCGTCGCCGGCGACGACCAGGCGCGCACCCGGTTCGAATTCGCGCTCGTGCGCGTGCAGCCACGTCACCGCGTCGCGATCGGGCAAGGTGATGCGCTGCCCAGCCTCCTTGTCGACGACCGCCGGCGGCGTCCCCGGCACGACCAGCACCGTGTCCCCGCGCCACGCCAGCACGAGGTCGGCCAGCAGCGCGATCAGGGTCACCAGCAGCAGGCAGCGCAGCAGTAACAGGATCACGTCGTGCCAGTGCCACACGCGCTGCTGTTTCGGTTCCGCCGCCGGCAGGAAGCGTGCCGAGGCAAGGAAGGCCGTCTTCGCCTGTTCGCGTTTCTGGCGGTGCCACAGGATGGGCAGCAGCACGACGGGCAGCGCCCACCACCACAAGCTCATTCCGTTCATGCGGCCTGCGCCCTCCGTAACCACGCACGCAGGACGTCACCCGGCGCCTGCTCGATGCGCGCCTGGACCAGCGGCACGTCGTTCTTGCGGCACGCGCGCACCACCTCGTCGAAGTGCGCCGTGCGGTTGCGAACGTACGCTTCCTTCACGTCACGGCCGAAGCGGTAGACGGCGCCGCCGTGCTCGGGGTCGCGGTAAGCCGGTGTCGCGTCGAACGCGGCATCCACCTCGGCCTGCGTGTGCAGGCACAGGGCGCGCACGTCGTGGCGCATGCGGCGCAGCCGGAGCAGCGCGCCAGCCTGCATTTTTCCCGCGCGCCCGGCGTGAAGTCGGCGCGCTCGCCGCGGCACACGATAAGGCCGAACGCATCGCCCTGGCGCTGCGCGATGGCGGCCACGCACGCGAGCAGCACGCGCGCATACTGCAGTTTCGTGAGCCCTTCGATGCTGCGGCTGGGTTCCGCCATCGACGCGGTCGCATCCAGCACGAGCCAGACGGCGACGTGGCTGTCGCGCTCGGCCTCGCGCACATAATATCGATCGGCGCGCGCGAGGAGTTTCCAGTCGACGCGGCGCCACTCGTCGCCGGGCGCATAGGCCCGGTATTCCGAGAACTCGACACCAGCGCCCCGTTCACGGCCGGCGTGGATGCCGTGGCCGAGCCCCGCCAGCACGTGGCGCACCACAAGGTCGAGGTTGGCCGCGTGTGCGATCAGCGACGATGAAGACAGCACGTTTTACTCGGTCCGGATGCCGGCGTGCAGCGCGGCGAGAATGTCCGCGATGGCGATGCCGTCCGCCTCGGCCTCGAAGTTGCGCAGCACGCGGTGCGCCAGTACGGGCAGCAGCATGGCGCCGATATCGTCGCGCGTGACGGCGAGGCGGCCACGCATCAGCGCGCGCGCCTTCGATGCCAGTACGAGGGCCTGGCCGGCGCGCGGGCCGGCACCCCAGCCGATGTGCTTGCGGATCGCTTCGACGGGCGAATCCGCCGGGCGCGTGGCGCGCACGAGGCGCGTCGCGTAGCGCAGCATCGACTCCGAGATCTCGATGTCGCGCACGAGCAACTGCAGGCGCAGCAGCGTCTCCAGGTCCATCGCGGGGTCGGCATCTGCCAGGCCGGCGTGCGTCGTCGCGCCGACCATCATCATCTCTTCATCTTCGGTCGGGTAGCCGACGTCGATGCGCAGCAGGAAGCGGTCGAGCTGCGCTTCCGGCAGCGGATACGTGCCGGCCTGTTCGATCGGGTTTTGCGTCGCGAGCACGAAGAACGGTTTCGGCAGCTTGTGGGTCTGGCCGGCGAACGTCACGCTGCGTTCCTGCATCGCTTCCAGCAGCGCGGATTGCGTCTTCGGCGGCGCGCGGTTGATCTCGTCGGCGAGCAGCACCTGCGTGAACACGGGGCCCGGCTGGAAGCGGAACACGCGCTGGCGCGTGGCCTGGTCTTCTTCCAGGATCTCGGTGCCGACGATATCGGACGGCATCAGGTCGGGCGTGAACTGCACGCGCCGGAACTGCATGTCGGTCGCCTGCGCCAGCGATTTCACGAGCAGCGTCTTGCCGAGGCCCGGCACGCCCTCGACGAGCGCATGGCCGCCGCCCAGCAGGCACGTCACCAGCAGGTCGATCACGTCGCGCTGGCCGATGATCACGCGGCCCATGCTCGCCTTGAGCGCGTCCACCTTTGCCGCCAGGTCGGCGATCTCGTTCTCAGTCCATGCAGCTTCAGCCACTTGCTACGCTCCTAACGCATATTGAATGATGTTCACCGCGAAGCGGGTGTTGTCGACCGCGAGCCAGCGCTTGTTGCGGAAGTCGTAGTCCCACTCGCAGCCGTAGTCCTTGTTCGAATACAGCACGCCGATGCGGCCACCCACCTCGATGGCGCGCAGGTATTCGTGCACGAGATCGTCGCCCCAGCCGTTCAGCTCCACCGACGTGTTGGGCGGACCGTCGAAGTGGAAGAAGCTGGAATACAGGCGGTGATCATTCGGGATCTTGTGCAGCGCCTTCGGGCCGAAGATGCGCGCCATCTCGGCCTCGAAGGATTTGGCGAACAGGCCGTCGATGTCGTGGTTGCAGTCGTCCACGAACACGAAGCCGCCGCCCTTCACGTAGCGCTCGAAGTTGCGCCGCTCGGCCGGCGTGAACTGCACGAGCTTGTGTCCGGCCAGGTAGCAGAACGGCGCTTCGAGCATCTTCGGATCCGCCAGGGCGACGATGCGCTCGGCGGTATCCACCCGCAATGTCGTGTACTCGACGAGCGAGTTCAGGACGTTGCTGGGCATGCGCTGGTCCACGTCCCAGTCGCCCGACTCGTACGTCAGCCGCGTGAAGTAGAAGTCGTACGTCGCCATTCTCTTCAGCCGATCCTGCGGCCCGTGTTGATCACGTTGATGCCGTTGAAGCGCGCCGTCGACGTGCCGTGCGAGACGGCGCTGACCTGGCTCGGCTGGCCCTTGCCGTCGAAGAAGGAGCCGCTCATGCGCCAGTCGCGTTCATCGCAGATCGCCGTGCACGCATTCCAGAAGTCCTGCGTGTTCGACTGGTACGCCACGTCTTCCAGCATCTGGCCGATCTTGCCGTCCTTGATCTCGAAGTACAGCTGGCCGCCGAACTGGAAGTTGTAGCGCTGCTGGTCGATCGAGTAGGAGCCGCGGCCGAGGATGTAGATGCCCTTCTTGACGTCCTTGACCATCTCGTCCGGGGTCATCTTCTGCGTACCGGGGACGAGCGACACGTTCGGCATGCGCTGGAACTGCACGTTGCTCCAGCTGTCCGCGTACGAGCAACCGTGCGATTCCTTTTCGCCGATGATGTGCGCCTGGTCGCGCGTGGCCTGGTAGTTGACGAGGATGCCGTCCTTGATGATGTCCCAGCGCTTCGCGGGCACGCCTTCGTCGTCGTAAGCCACGGCGCCCAGCGAACCCGGCGCCGTCTTGTCGCCCGTGAAGTTGACGATCTTCGAGCCGAAATTGAAGTTGCGCGACTCCCACTTGTCCAGCGTGCAGAAGCTCGTGCCGGCGTAATTCGCTTCGTAGCCCAGCACGCGGTCCAGCTCCGTCGGGTGGCCGACGGATTCGTGGATCGTCAGGAACAGGTTTTCCGGCGCCAGCACGAGGTCGTACTTGCCCGGGTCCACGCTCTTCGCCGTGAGCTTTTCGCGCGCCTGGCGGCCCGCGTTCTTCGCTTCCTCGACGATGTCGTAGCCGCCGTTGTACAGCGTGGCCACGCCGCCGGCCGCGCGCACCTTGTGCGCCGCCTTCACGTCGAACCACTCGTAGCCCATGCCGACCGGCGGCGCCAGGCCCGCGCGCGAGCGGAATTTTCCCGTCGCCTTGTCGACCGCGGTCGCGTTGATCGGCGCCCACAGGCGGTGGATGTCCTGGTCGATGTACGAGCCGTCGGTCGATGCAAAATACTTCTGCTGGTTCACCTGGAACAGGTTCGCCGTCATGAAGCTGGCGCCGGCCGCGAGGCCCGCCTTGTTCGCGGCGATCAGCAGGTCGGCCTTGTCCTTCACGGGGACCGTGCGCCAGTCTGTTTTGATCGGCGTGGCCCACGCGACTTCGCCCACACCTTTCACGGGTGCGAGCTGCACGGGTTCCGTCTGCAGCTTCGCGTTGGCCTTCGCGATGGCCACGGCTTGTCTCGCGGCGCCGGCGACGGCATCCGGGGTCAGGGAATTCGTGGCGGCGAAGCCGTAGGCGCCGGCGGCGATCACGCGTACGCCGATGCCCGTCGATTCGGTATTCGTCACGCTCTCGACGTTCAGGTCGCGCGTGGTGATGTACTGGTTCAGGTAGCGGCCGATGCGCACGTCGCAGTACGAGGCGCCCGCTTTTTTCGCGGCGTCCATCGCGGTATCGGCCAGCGACTTCTTGAAGCTCAACGCGAGGGGATTGAGCAGTTCCTCGGCGGCGATCGCGTTGCCGAACACGGGGACCAGCATGGCGCCGGCCGTGCCGGCACCGATTTTGAGGAAGGTACGGCGTTCCATTGTTTCTCCATTGCGCAGGGCGGGCACGGCGTGCCCGCCCAACACATCAAACCGCGTCCGACAGCGACGTGAAGTTGAAGTCGCGGACCTTCATCGGCGGAATCAGCATCTGGAACGGCACCTCGTCGCCACCGATGACGACCGGCTTGCCGATCTCCTCGATATTGTTGAGCATCGTGACCGGGCTCTCGTTGAAGCGGAAGTTCTTGATCGGGTACTTGATCTTGCCGTTCTCGATGTAGAACGTGCCGTCGCGCGTGAGGCCCGTCAGCAGCACCGATTGCGGGTCGACCATGCGGATGTACCACGTGCGGGTCACGAGCACGCCCTTCTTCGTGTTGGCGATCAGCTCCGCCGTCGACTTGTCCGTGCCGGCCATGATGATGTTGCCCGGCGTGGCCGTCGCCGGCACGCCCTTCTTCTTGGCCCAGTACTGCGAGTAGTTCAGCGCATTGACCTTGCCGTCCTTGATCAGGTCCATGCGCTTGCGCGCGATGAGGTTCTCGGTGTCCCACGGCAGCACCGGCACATCCGGGTTCCACGGGTCGGCCCAGATGTTGACCTGCTGGTCGAACAGCTTGTCGCCCAGGCGCGAGGCGCCGCCCTTCTTCGACAGGAAGCTGCGGCCTTCGTCGGTCTGGCGCGCATCGAAGCCGAACAGCATGTAGCCGAGCAGCTCGGACGTGGCGGCCGGTTCCAGGATCACGGTGTAGCGGCCCGGTTCCAGCGCCTTCGCGTCGACGGAGCGCAGCGCCTTCTCGATCGCGACGTCGGCCGCCTCGCGCGCGTCGAACCTGTTCGCGTCGGTGGCCGAGCGCTTGACCCAGCCGGAGCCGCGGCCGTCTTCCGTGCGCACGGTGCAGGTGAAATCGAGGCTCGTCTGCTGCTGGTGGCCGTACACACCGTTCGAGTTGGCCACGCTGGAGAACTGGTTACCGTCCGTGAAGAAGCCGGCGGCGACGAGCTTGTTCTTCTTGCAGGCTTCGATCGCGTACGCCGCGGTCTGCGCGCGGAATTCCGGATCGATGGCGGCCGTCTTCGCGCTGAAGGTCTGCGACGCCTTGTAGTCCTGCTTCGACACGGCCGGCATGAATTCCGGATTCTCCGGCGCCAGGCGCGCGAGGTCCTCGGCGCGGCGCACGACTTTTTCCAGCGACTTGTCGTCGAATTCGTTGATGGTCGCGGTGCCCTGGCGCTTGCCGAAAGCGACCGTCACCGAGATGTTGGTGTCGTCCGCGAGGCCGGCGGTGGAGACCTGGTTGCGCGCGAAGCGGATGTTGCCGTTGCGGCTGCCGCTCACGGTGACGATGCATTCGTCGGCCTTCGAGAACGAGAGGACGCGGTCGGTGATGTGTTTGGTCTGTTCCTGGGTCAGGATGGTCATGGTCGTAGGTCCCTGCCTTAGCCGATCTTGCGGGCGGTGTTGATGACGTTGATGCCGTTGAAGCGCGCGGTCGACGACCCGTGCGACACGATGCTGATCTGCGGAGGCTGGCCCTTGCCGTCGAAGAAGGAGCCGCCCATGCGCCAATCGCGTTCGTCGCAGATCGCCGTGCACGCATTCCAGAAGTCCTGCGTGTTCGACTGGTACGCCACGTCTTCCAGCATCTGGCCGATCTTGCCGTTGTTGATCTCGTAGAACAGCTGGCCGCCGAACTGGAAGTTGTAACGCTGCTGGTCGATCGAGAACGAACCGTCGCCCACGATGTAGATGCCCTTCTTGATGTCCTTGACCATCTCGTCCGGCGTGAGCTTCTTCTTCCCGGCCTGCAGCGAGACGTTCGGCATGCGCTGGAACTGCACGTTGCTCCAGCTGTCCGCGTACGAGCAGCCGTCCGATTCTTCCTTGCCGATGATGTGCGCCTGGTCGCGCGTGGCCTGGTAGCTGACGAGGATGCCGTCCTTGATGAGGTCCCAGCGCTTGGCCTTGACGCCTTCGTCGTCGTAGCCCACGTTGCCCAGCGAGCCCGGGGTCGTCTTGTCGGCGACGATGTTCACCAGCGGCGAGCCGTACTTGAACGACTTCGACTCCCATTTATCCAGCGTGGCGAAGCTGGTGCCGGCGTAGTTCGCCTCGTAGCCCAGCACGCGATCGAGCTCGGTCGGGTGGCCGACGGATTCGTGGATCGTCAGGTACAGGTGTTCCGGCGACAGCATCAGGTCATATTTACCTGGCGTGACCGACTTCGCGGTCAGCTTGCGCTTGGCGTCGCGGCCCGCGGCGCGCGCGTCCTCGACGATGTCGTACGATTTCGTGTACAGCGTGGCGACGCCGCCCGCCGCCTTGATCTTGTCTTCCTTGCGGGCGTCCAGGTATTCGTAGCCCATGCCGACCGGCGTCGACAGGCCGCTGCGCGAACGGAACTTGCCGCTGCCCTTGTCCACCGCGGTGGCGGAGAACGGCGCCCACAGGCGCTGCAGGTCCTGGTCGATGTACGAACCGTCGGTCGATGCGAAGTACTTCTGCTGGTTCACCTGGAACAGCATCGACTGCATGAAGCTCGCGCCGGCATCCATGCCCGCCTTGTTCGCCGCGATCAGCAGTTCGGCCTTTTCCTTGATCGGCACCGCGCGCCAGTCCTTGACGATCGGGGTCGCCCACGACACCTCGCCCACGCCCTTGACCGGTGCGAGACGCACCGGCTCGGACTGCAGCTTCGCGTTCGCCTTGGCGATCGCCACCGCCTGGCGCGCCGCGCCCGCGATGCCGTCCGGGGTCATGTCGTTGGTGGCGGCGAAGCCGTACGCGCCGTTGACCACCACGCGCACGCCGACGCCGGCCGATTCCGTGTTCGTCACGTTCTCGACGTTCAGGTCGCGGGTGATGATGTACTGGTTGAGATAGCGGCCGATGCGCACGTCGCAATAGCTCGCGCCGGCCCTGGTGGCGGCGTTCAGCGCGGTGTCGGCCAGCGCCTTCTTGGCCGCGATGGGCATCGCGGTGAGCAGCTCCTCGGCGGCGATGGCGTTGCCGAAGACGGGTACCAGCATGGCACCGGCGGTCCCGGCACCGATTTTAAGGAAGGTACGGCGTTCCATGGGTTCTCCTGAAATCACACACTTCTTTTTGGTCAGCGGCCCGGATTGCGGGCCGCTCCTTTTTTTACTGCGGGGTCGTGAAGCCGATGCACCTTAGCAGCAAGTTGACGTTTTGAATAGGCAATGTTCATGCCACGTGGCAGGCGGCGGATTTGCACGCGTTCCGGCGTTTTTCGGTGTCCGCGACTGTCCGCCCGGTGTCCGCGACAGGTGGGCCGGACACCTCGCATATGCATGCGTCATTACGCCTGGATACAACACGAGATTACTGAATGGTTACGCGTGAGAATTCGTGCATTTTTACAGTTACGCACCGTGTATATTGCGACGGCAACGTTTGCATGTCACATTTGCACACCAAAACAGGGATTCCATGAAGATCGTTCGCCTTGCGGCGGCCGCCGCAATCGCGCTGGCCAGCTGCACGCTCCAGGCCCAGGAAGTCAGCTTGGCCACCGCCCCGCCGACCGCACCGTCGACCGCAGTACTGCCCGTATCGCCTGCCGTCGAGAACTCGGTCGTCAAGATCTTCAGCACCCTGCGCCGCCCGGACCCGTTCAAGCCCTGGACCAAGGCCACGCCGCAAGAGATCACGGGATCGGGCGTGGTCATCGAGGGCAAGCGGATCCTCACCAACGCCCACGTCGTCGGCTACGCCAGCCAGGTGCAGGTGCAGGCGAGCCAGGACGGCGACAAGGTCGGCGCCACCGTCGTGGCCATCGCGCGCGGCATGGACCTCGCGCTGCTGAAACTGGACGACGAATCGTTCTTCGACAAGCACCACCCGGTCAAGCGCACGAGCGTCCTGCCGGACGTGCGCGAAGCCGTGATGGCCTATGGCTATCCGATGGGCGGCACGTCGCTGTCCGTCACCAAGGGCATCGTCTCGCGCGTCGAATTCGTCCCCTACGGCTACGGCAGCGCAGGCCTGCGCGTGCAGATCGACGCGCCCATCAACCCCGGCAACAGCGGCGGTCCGGTGATCGACGGCGACAAGATGGTCGGTCTCGCGTTCTCGGTGGCGGCGAATGCCCAGAACATCGGCTACGTGATCCCGAACGAGGAAGTGGAACTGTTCCTGCGCGACGTGGCCGACGGCCGCTACGACGGCAAGCCGCTGCTGCTGGACGATATCCAGACGCTGGAGAATCCGGTCCTGCGCCAGTACCTCAAGCTGGACAAGTCGGTCGACGGCGTCGTCGTGCACCGCCCGTACCGCAGCGATGCCGCGTATCCGCTGAAGGAATGGGACGTCATCACGCGCATCGGCGACTACCCCATCGACGATCAGGGCATGGTCAGGCTCGGGCCCAACCTGCGCGTGCGCTTCCAGTACCGCGTGCAGCAGGTCGCGAAGAACGGCAAGGTACCGCTGACCATCGTCCGCGGCGGCAAGACCATGCAGGTGCAGGTGCCGGTGAACGGCCCGCGTCCCCTGCTGATTCCCCCGCTGGACGGCGACTATCCGTCGTACTTCGTGTACGGCCCGATCGTGTTCTCGCGCGCCACGGCCGAATACCTGTCCTTCATCAGCAACAACGCGCACCTGCTGAACGCCTACAGCTTCAACGCCAGCCCGCTTGTCACGCGCCGCGGCGACGAGCCGGACGCGCAGCGCGAAGAACTCGTCGTCATCAGCTCGCCGTTCTTCCCGCACAAGCTCGTGACGGGCTACAGCAACCGCTTCGGCTCCGTCGTCGAGTCGATCAACGGCGTTCCGGTACGCAGCCTGCGCCATTTGGTGGCCGTGCTGCGCGACCTGAAGGACGACCTCGTCGTGCTGCGCTTCGACCAGCGCCTGGGCGAGACGATGGTCCTGCCGCGCCAGGCGCTGGTCGACGCCACCGAGGGCGTCCTGCAGGACAACGGCATCCGCTCGCAAGGCTCGCAAGACATGCTGGACGTCTGGAACGGCAAGAAGAATTGATGGCGTCTGCATTTTCGTTACGCCGCGCCGCATTGGGCGCGGCCGTGCTGTCCGCCTGCGTGCCCTGCCTGGCCGCGGCCGCACAACCGTTACCCACGCCGGCCCAGCTGGCCGCGCTGGCCTTTCCCGGCTGGAGCGAGAGCGCGGCCGGCCGCGTGCACAGCGCGGCCTTGCCGCCGCTTCCCGGCACCGGGCACGGCATCTACGCCGGCTGGAACGTGGGGCAGAACCGCGTACTCGTCGAACCGAAACTGGTGCTGCGCACGGACCCCACACACCTGACCCTCATCGCGGGCCTCGTGCCGGCCGGGGACGACGGCCGCTCCAGCGCCGTCCACGCGACGCCGCTGGCACTGGCTGCTTACCAGTTCGAACAGCATGGCGGCACGTGGGGCGTGAGTGGACGCCAGGGCATCTTCGCGCTGCGCGGCTTTTCCGGCGCCCGGCCATCGCGGTGGAATACGGCAGTTGCTGGCAGGGTTACTGCGGCACCTGGCTCGCCGTGTACGAAGTGGGCCGCGACGCCGTCCGGCGCGAGCCGGCCGTGGAGCTGGCACTGTCCGGCATCAACGTCGACAGCGCGGCGGATTGCCAGCGCCGCCTGGCTCCGCTCGTGAAGCCGCACGCGCAGGACCCCATCGCACGCGACGACGGCGGTGCGCCGGACACGCACGACTGCTATGCGATCGAGAGCAGCTGGAGCATCGACGCGACGCATGAGCGGCCGGGCGACCTGACCATCCGCTACCAGGGGGCGATCAGCCGCGCGGAGTCGTATGCGGGGCCGCCGGCGGCGATCGACCAGAAGCAGGTGCTTCGGTACGGGAATGGGAAGTATCGGGCGATTTCAGGGTACTCGCCGGTGCCGGCGATATAACCTGTGACGTAAAAACCGTCGCCCCTGCGAAGGCAGGGGCCCAATTTTGCGTGCGTGGCCGCTCAAATGAACTTGGATCCCCGCCTGCGCGGGGATGACGATGCGAGCCGCGCGGACGACGTTTTATGGCGCGGTCTTTTTGACCGGCGTGAAGTTCAGGTCCTGGAAGTCATAGCTGAAATCCGTCTCCGTCGAGATGGGCTGCATCCGCATCCGCTCGATGCTTCCGTCCGGGTTCAGTGCGAACGTGACGTACGCATCCGCATTGAAGTTGCGCTCCTTCCAGCGCACGATGAACGTGTCGTGCTGGTAGTGTTCCAGTTCGCCCGTCAGGTCCGGCGTGCGCGACATCGTCAGGATCTGCCGGTTGCCCTCGTGCCGGATTGTCGCGATGCCGTACCAAGGATCCTGGTACTCGCCGTCGTACGCCGTGCGCGCCAGCGACGGTTGCGACTTCGCCGCGCGCGCGGCGTTCGCCTTGCCTATGCGCGCCAGTTCCTTCGCGTGGTTCTCGTCCTCGACGGCTTTCACGATGCCGATCCAGTCGGTCGCCGCGGCCGGGTTCAGCATGCGGTCGAGCAGCTGGTACTGCAGCGCGTTCAGCGAACCGCCGCTTTCCGCATTGGTCAGGATGGCGATGCCCAGCTTCGCATCCGGCACGAGCACCACCTTCGAATAAAAGCCCTGCAGCGCGCCGCTGTGCATCGCGACCAGCCTGCCCTGCCAGTCGCGCAGCTGGAAGCCGAGGCCATACGCGAGGAAGTTCGGGCGCGTGGCGGCCAGCTTGGGATCGGGCTCGCTGATGCGCATCGGCGTCTGCGCCGTCCACATCTCGCGCGCCTGCTTCGCGCTGTACAGGCGGATTTCCTTCCCGTTCGCGTCCGTGCCCACCTTGCCGCCCGCCAGCAGCACGTTCATCCAGCGCGCGATGTCCTCGGCATTCGTATTGATGCCGACGGCGCCCACGGCGTTCGGCACCGGCATCGCCTTCACGGCCGCGATCCTGTCGTTGATCTTGCTGTGGGCATTCGCCACGTCCGGATTGCCCGCGCTTTCCGCGAGGCTCGTCGTCGTGGAGACCATGCCGACCGGCGCGAGGATGCGCTCGTGGATCGTCTCGCCCCACGTCTTGCCTGACTTGGCCGCGATGATCTTGCCGGCCACGATGTACAGCAGGTTGTCGTACGCATAGCTGCTACGGAAGCTCGTGGCGGGGCGGATGAAGCGCAGCTTGTGGATGATCTCGTCGGTCGAGAAATTCGTCGTGGGCCACCACAGCAGGTCGCCGGCGCCGAGCCCCAGGCCGCTGCGGTGCGTGAGCAGGTCGCGCACCGTCATCTCGTGCGTGACGTACGCGTCGTACATCTGGAAGTCCGGCAGGTGCTGCGTGACCGGATCGTCCCACGCGAGCTTGCCTTCGTCGACGAGCATCGCCAGCGCGGCCGCCGTGAAGGCCTTCGAGTTCGACGCGACTTCGAACAGCGTCTTCGCATCGACCTTGTCCGGCGCGCCCAGCTTGCGCACGCCGAAGCCCTGCGTGGCGACGACCTTGCCGTCCTTGACGATGGCGATCGCGATGCCGGGCACGTCGAACAGCTTCATCGTGCGTTCGACGTCGGTGGCCAGCCGGGCGTTCAGGGCTGAGGCATCCTGCGTAATGACAGATGCGGCGGGGGCGGTGGCGGGTGTCTGCGCCAGTGCGGCGCCGGAGAAAGCGAGCAGGATCGCTGCTGCGATGCGGGTCATGGATTGCACTCTTGGATTCCTCGGATGGTGGAAGCGCGGGGCAGGATAGCATGTTCGCGTCGGCGCCACACCTCTGCTATGATCCGCCTTTCCATGGATGCCTTCCTCGTTTCCACCGGCATCGTCGCCCTCGCCGAAATCGGCGACAAGACGCAGTTGCTGGCCTTCCTCCTCGCCGCACGCTTCCGCCGTCCGCTGCCCATCGTGGCCGGCATCTTCGTCGCGACCGTCGCCAACCACGCCTTCGCCGCCGCCGTCGGCGCGCTCGTGAGCCGCCTGCTCGGCCCCGACGTCATGCGCTGGGTGCTGGGCATCGTCTTCCTCGGCATGGCCGCCTGGATCATGGTGCCGGACAAGGTGGACGAGGACGAGACGCCGCTGGCGCGCTTCGGCGTTTTTTTGACCACCGTGCTCGCGTTCTTCGTCGCCGAGATGGGCGACAAGACGCAGGTCGCGACCGTCGCCCTGGCGGCGCGCTACTCGTCCGCCGTGGCGGTGGTCGCCGGCACGACGCTCGGCATGATGCTCGCGAACGTGCCGGCCGTGTACTTCGGCGACCGGATCGCCGGACGTGTGCCTCTCAAGCTGGTGCACGGCCTGGCGGCGCTGATCTTCGCCGTGCTGGGCATCGCCACCCTGTTCGGCGCGGGACGCAGCCTGGGCTTCTAGGGCTGCTGCGTCACCCAGACCGGGGCCGACCACAGGATCTTGCCGTCGTCCTGCGTCACCTTCGCATAATAGAAATGCGCGCCCGGCGAAGGCGCCGTCGTGACGTCGGCCTTGTCGGACAGCTGGCTCACGTCGCCGTTGCGTCCCGGGACGCCTTCGATGATCGCCACCGTCGCGGCCTGCCGTCCCGCCGCGCTGGCGTAGGCGACCTGCAGCCGCAGCGCACCCGTATTGTCGAAGCGCTCGCCCATCAGGTGGCCGTTCGCGGTGAGGACCACCTGCGCATCCTTGTCCATCGTCGCGAACACGCGGCGCGCGCGCACGGCCTCGAGGAAGCTGGCGCGCGTCAGCGGCACGCCGTCCGGGATCAGCACGGCGCTGCGGTTGCTGTACGACGCGCCCCAGTTGGCGCAGTGGTTGTCCTGGTTGCTGCTGAACGCCACGTGGTAACCCGCTTCCAGCAGCTTGTTGCAGGCCTGCTCGAAATTGCTGCGCCGCGTCTCGCCCTCGTTCTCGCTGACGGAAAACGCGGTGCTGTTGACCACTTCGCACAAGGCCATCACGGCGTCGCCGTCGGGCGTGTAGGCGAGCGGCGTGCCGTTCACGGTGAACTGGCCGGTCGGCGCGGGATGGTTGAACTGGCCGGTCAGGCCGCGCTGGCGCATCAGGGCGTACAGCGCAGCGTAGTCGCTCTTGGCCGTTGGAGTGTCCGCAAGCAGCTCGCCCTTCCCGTTCTTTTCCCAGCCGAGCAGTTCGTCGCTGTCGAAGATGTTCAGGTGACCGCCGTTGCCGATCACGCCCCATTCCATGCCGTACAGCGCGAGGAAGCCCGGATTCGCATCCGAATAATCGCGCGCCGTCTTCAGGCCGGCGTGGTACAGCGCCTTCGCTTGCGCGGGATCGGCATCGAGGTTCGTGCCGTCCGAGCCGTCGTACATGTGGTTGTGCTCCGAGACCATCAGGATGTCCAGGCCGTGCCTGCGCGCATACGGGTAGGCGACATCCGGACCGTAGGGCGCCGTCTGCGGGTCCTGCGCGCCGTGGCAGTTGTCGACGGCGCCGCCGCCGTCGCTGTCGCGCGTCTGGCTGTGCAGGTTGCCGTAATAGACCGTGTACGGCAGCGCGCCCGGCGCCGGCATGGCCATCATGGGTGCGCGTCCCGTCGGCAGCGGAGAGAACGCGGGCAGCGCGGGCGCCGGCACGGTGCCGACGGCGATGTCCCAGCCCTGGTCGGCCGTCTCGCTGCCGCTGGCGGCATGCAGGCGCACGCGGTAGATGCCGGATGCGGGCTTACGGCCGGCGAGCATGCCCTGCCAGCGCACGGCCACGACACGCGACTGTGCACCCGGCGGCGTACCGCCCAGCGCGAGCCGCCCCTGCCATTGGGCGACGCGGCGGCCGGACGGCGCGACGAGTTCCAGGCGCCATCTCACGGGACGACGCGCGTGCAGGCCAGGATAGTTGAACGACAAGGTGAACGAGCGCGCATCGCGGACGTCGCCGCGGTACGGCGCGAGCAGGGTCGCATCGAACTCGTTATGGTCGAGCGTCGCGGCCGACGCAGAGCCAAACCAAGGGTTGAACACGCCGGCCGCGGCCAGCACCAGGGAGAGAGTGGGGATCGAGGTTTTCATGATGCAATTTTTGCAATTGCATGCATGTCGGCCTTGATCCGCAACTCATAAAATTGTCAGTTAGACATTAACTTATTGACAAAATTTAAGGGTTTATCCATTTGCATGTCGTCGTGGCGGGAAGCCACGTGCAGTTCCACCTCGTGCGTCCGGCCGTCGTCCACCAGCGCGATCGTATTGCCCTGCTGCGCCACCCCGTCCACGTGGAGCAGCGGCTCGTCCGCGCGCCGCACGGCGATCGTGTACTGGCTGCCGCGGTAGCGGTAGTGTAGACGGAAGCCTTCCCAGTTGGCGGGCAGGCGTGGCATCAAGGTCAAGGATTCGCCGGCTCGCGTCACCCCGAGCAACGATTCGACGATCAACCGATACATCCAGCCGGCCGAACCCGCGTACCAGCTTGCCGTCATCACGTACGGCGCCGTGTGCTCGGCCGGAACGAGCATGCGCGCCAGTGCCCACGCGCGCTCGGTGTCGCCGAGGTGCGCGAACGCCATCGCCGCCCAGATCGCCGCCTGCGTGTCCTGGGCGCCGCCGTCGTCGCGCACGAGATGCGCGTCCACCGCCTCCATCGCGATGCGCGCGCGGTCCGGGTCGGCCGCGCCGGACAGCACGGCCCAGCTTTGCGTGGCCGCATCGATGCCGCTGGCGCTGTCGTCGCCATACGCGCGCCGGTACCAGGCGCCGTCCCACGCGTTGCCGTCGAGGTTGTGCGCGAGGACCTGGGCTGCGCTGCGGCACGTCGTGCAGAAGCCGTAGTCGCCGCGGCGGTCGGCGAGTTCCGCGAAGCGGCACAGCACGTCGTACAGGAAGAACCCGAGCCGGACGCTCTCACCAACGCCACCCGCGCCCGGCGGCAGCCCGTGCGGCCCGAACACGAGGGCACGGCGCAGCGCGCGCACGCAGTGTTCGTAGATGCTGGCCTGTTCCTGCGAACGCTCGGGCAGGTCGCAATACGCCGCCTCGTCCTGCCTGAGCGCGCGGCCTTCGATGAACGGCGCGATCTCGTCCAGCAGCGCGTAGTCGCCCGTCACGCCCACATAGCGGTGCACCGCGAGCGGCAACCACAGGGCGTCGTCCGTGCAGCGCGTGCGCTCGCCGCGGCCCGTCGGCGGATGCCACCAGTGCTGCACGTCGCCTTCGACGAACTGATGGCCGGCGAACAGCAGGATGTGGTCGCGCAGCAGTTCCGGACGCACGTGCACGGCCGCCATCGCATCCTGCAGCTGGTCGCCGAAACGGTACGCGCCGACCGACTGGTCATGGCTCGTGCGCGCCCACATGCGGCACGCGATCGCCTGCACCATCAGCCAGCCGTTGACGAGAACGTCGAACGCCGGTTCCGGCGTCTCGATGCGGACGGCGCCCAGCGTGTCGTCCCAGAAGTCGCGCACGCGCGCCAGGTCGGCGGCGGCGGTCACGGCACCGCTGTGGCGCTGGACCATGCCGGTGGCGTCCAGGTTGCGGCGCCCGCCCACGCCCAGCATGAACACGAGTTCCTGTTCTTCTCCCGGCGCCAGGTCGACGACGGTCTGCAGCGCCGCGCACGGATCGAGCGCGGCGCCGCCGCGGCCGGACAAGGTCGTGCGCCCGAGCGCGGCCGGATTGGCGAGACTGCCGTCGCGGCCGATGAATTCCGCGCGGTCGCAGGTAAACGCCACGTGCTCGGCATCGAGGTGGAAGAACGCGACGCGGCCCGCGAAATCCCCGTTCCACGCACTCCGGGCAAACAGCGCGCCGCTGACGGGATCCTGCTCCGTCACCACGTGCGGCGCTGCGTCCGCGCGCAGCTCGCCCAGCACCCACTCCACGTAACCCGTGACGGACAGGCGCCGCGCCGTGGTCCCGTCGTTGCGCAGCTTGAGCACGATGTGTTTCAGCGGCGCGTCCAGCGCCACATACGTCAGCAGCTCGCTGTGGATGCCGTGCGCCGCGTGTTCGAACACGCTGTAGCCGAAGCCGTGGCGCATGACGTAGTCGGCGCCGGAGGGTGCCGGCAGCGCCGTCGGCGACCAGAACACGCCCGTCTGCTCGTCGCGCAGATAAAACACTTCGCCGCCGCGGCCGGCCACGAGGTCATCGTCCCACGGTGTCAGGCGGAATTCATGGGCATTCTGGTTCCAGCTGTACGCCTGGCCGCTTTCCGAGATCACCGTGCCGAACATCGGGCTCGCCAGCACGTTGACCCACGGCGTGGGCGTGTGCCGGCCCGGGCCCGTACGGATGACGTATTCGCGCCCGTCGGCCGTAAAGCCGCCGGTGCCGCCGTCCTGCGCGAGTTTCTGCGCGGCCGGCGCGGTCTCTTCGTCCAAGCCCGGCGCCGCGGTCGGCACGAGCGCGGGC
>NZ_JBKYMO010000079.1:0-16510 GCF_047302915.1 Massilia sp. CT11-108
CCGATTTCCCCGCCGCGTACAAGGATGAGGCGACGAAGGGCGCCGATTTCCTGGATGCGCTGCGCGGCGTGAACGACCTCGATTGGACCTTCATCTCGCCGTCCGCGCTGTTCGTGCCGGGCGAGCGTACCGGTAAATTCCGCCTCGCCAAGGACGAGCTGCTGGTGAGCGAGAAGGGCAGCACGATCTCGTACGAAGACTACGCCGTCGCGCTGGCCGACGAGATCGAGAAGCCGGCGCATGTGCGCGAGCGGTTCACGGTCGGCTACTGATTTATTTCCACACGTCGAGCCGCCGGCCTTCGGCACACGCCGCGATGAGCCGGTCGAGCCGTGCGGCGCGCGTCTCCGGCTTCTTCGCGCTCGTCACGACGTGGATCATGCGCTTGCGGGCACCGGGCGGGCACGCTTCGAAAAACGCCCACGCGGCCTTGTGGCGCCGGAAGCGGGCGAGGTCCTCGGGCGCCAGTTCGGCGGGCGTCTCGCGCTCGTGCGAATACACGCGCGAGCGGTCTTCCGAACGTTGCGCGAACGCCGCTTCGCCGGCCGGCGTCATGAGGCCCAGTGCGCGCAGTTTCGTCACCTTGTCGATGTTCACCGCGCTCCAGATCGACCCGGTTTTACGCGGTGTGAAGCGGATCGTGTAGGTGGCGTCGTCGACGCGCTTGCGCACGCCGTCGATCCAGCCGTAGCACAGCGCCTGGTCCACCGATTCGGACCAGGTCATGCACGGCGTGCCCGTGCCGACCTTGTGGAAGCCCACGAGCAGTTCTTTCGCGTCGTGGGCGTGGGCCGCGAGCCAGGCGCGGAAGTCTTCTGCTCTCTCGAAGAAGACGGGGGAAGACATGAGATGAACGTCAGCCGATGAAGGAGTCGAACTGCAGGTCGAATTCCTGCAGCGCCTTCTGCGCGTTCTGCATCTTCTTGCGGAACTCCGGACCGCGCTGCAGCGCGAGGCCGACCGCGAGCACGTCGATCACGACGAGGTAAGCGAGGCGCGCCGAGATCGGCGTGTACGGATCGGTCGCGAACACGAGGTCGATCGGGATCAGCAGGCTCGCCATGTCCGCGAGCGGCGTGCCGGACGGCGCCAGCACGATCACTTCGGCGCCGCCGCGGCGCGCCAGTTTCGCGGAGCGCGTCAGCGACGGGTTGTTGCCGCGCTGGGAGATCGCGACGAGCGCGTCGCCCTCGCGCAGCAGCGCGGCCGCGATGGCGTGGATCGCCGGGTCGGTGTACGCGACGGTCGGCACGCCCGAGCGAAAGAATTTATGCTGCGCGTCGGCCGCGACGAAGCCCGACGTGCCCTGGCCGTAGAACTCGATCTTGTTGGCGCGCGACAGGATGTCGAGCGCCTTCTGGATCAGTTCCGGTTTCAGGTTGTTGCGCAGGTCGAGCAGGGTGTTGATCGAGCGGCTGCAGATCTTGTTGACGAGGTCCGCGGCCAGGTCGTCCTGCGCCGGCTGCTCGCTGGCGCCGGGCAGCGCCAGCGCGAGGCCTTGCGCGAGCTTCAGCTTGAACTCGTGCCAGCCGTCGTAGCCGAGCGTGCGGCAGAAGCGCACGACCGTCGGCTCGGACACCTGCGCGCTGCGCGCCAGCGCCGTGATGTTCTGGCTCACGGTGGCGCTGGGCGCGGCCAGCACGGCGAGCGCCACCTTGCGCTCGGACTTGGACAGCGAGTCGAGCTGGGTACGGATCGAATCGAGCAGCACGGTAATTCCTCAGTCTTCCGGCAGCGCCTCTTCGCGCCACTGCAGGCCGTCGCGGCCGATCAGCGCGGACGACGAGGCGGGGCCCCACGTGCCGGACGTGTACGGGACCGGCGTCGTGTCGTCCTGCTCCCAGTATTCGAGGATCGGCTCGACCCATTCCCACGCGGCTTCCAGTTCGTCGCCGCGCATGAACAGGGTCAGCTGGCCGCGCAGGACGTCCAGCAACAGGCGCTCGTACGCTTCCATGCGCGGGGACTTGAACTGTTCGCGGAAATCGAGTTCGAGTTCGGCCTGCTTCAGGCGCATCGAATCGCCCGGTGTCTTGGCCATCAGGTTCATCGACAGGCCTTCGTCCGGCTGCAGGCGGATCACGAGGCTGTTCGGCTGGAAGCTCGACGTCGGCTGGTTGAAGATCGAATGGGGAATAGGCTTGAAGCGCACGACGATTTCCGCGAGGCGGTCGGCCATGCGCTTGCCGGTGCGCAGGTAGAACGGTACGCCGGCCCAGCGCCACGTGTCGATCTCGGCCTTCATCGCGACGAAGGTTTCCGTTTTGGATTGCTTGGGCGCGCCCGGTTCGTCGCGGTAGCCCGGCACGGCCTGGCCGTCGACATAACCCGAGCGGTATTGGCCGCGCACGATGTTCTGCGACAGCGTCGTCGGCGTGAAGCGCTTCAGCGAGCGCAGCACCTGCAGCTTGGCGTCGCGCACGGCGTCCGATGCGATCGACGTCGGCGGCTCCATCGCGACGATACACAGCAGCTGCAGCAGGTGGTTCTGCAGCATGTCGCGCAGCGCGCCCGAGTTGTCGTAATAGCCCAGGCGGTTGCCCACGCCGATCTTTTCCGCGATGGTGATCTGCACGTCGGAAATCCACTCGCGGCGCCACAGCGGCTCGAACAGGATGTTACCGAAGCGCAGGGCCAGCAGGTTCTGCACCGTTTCCTTGCCGAGGTAGTGGTCGATCCGGTAGATCTGCGATTCGGCGAACACCTTGCCGACGTCGGCGTTGATCTGCTTGGCCGATGCGAGGTCGCGGCCCAGCGGCTTTTCCAGCACGACGCGCGAATTCGCCGTGGCCAGGCCGACGGCGGCCAGGTTCTCGCAGATCGTCGCGAACAGTTGCGGCGGCGTCGCGAGGTAGTACACGCGCGTGAGCGAAGAATCCTTGCGCAGCGCTTCCGCCAGCGCCGCATAAGTCGCCACGTTGCCCGCGTCGACGGCAACGTAGGTGATGCGGTCCAGGAACGTCTGCCATGCGCCGGCGTCGACGTTTTCCTTCACGTGCGTTTTCGCATTGGTTTCCACCATCTCGATGAACGCTTCCTGCGACATCTCGTCACGGCCGACGCAGATGATGCGCGCCGTCGCGGGCAGGTCGTTGCACACGTCACGGGCATACATCGCCGGCAGCAGCTTGCGCATCGCGAGGTCGCCGCTGCCGCCGAAGAAAACGAGATCGAAATCGGAAAGTGCCATGGTGTCTGTCGAGGAGTGAAATGCTGTAAATTTACTACACGAATATGGATAGTGCAAGAAAATTTACTACGAAAACCAACGCGAACATCAACCGCGATACTCGGCTTGTTCGATCCCCGGTACGTCCACCGTGAACGCCAGCACCTTGCCGCTGTGCGGATACTTCGCCAGCTCGTCGTTCGAGCGGCCCTTGCTGGCGCTGGTGACGAACAGCGTGCGCAGATCGGGTCCGCCGAACGCGACGGACGTCGGGCAGCGCACCGGCAGCTCGATTTCCTGCAGCAGCTCACCGGTCGGCGACAGCTTGACGATGCGGCCGCCTTCGAACATCGCGGACCAGTAATTGCCTTCGCTATCCACCGCCGCGCCGTCCGGACGGCCGCCGTAGTCGGCCGCCTTCTTGTCGTCGGAGAAGGTGACGAGATTGCGGCGGTTCGATGCCGTGCCCGTCTTGACGTCGTAGTCGTACGCGTCGACGCGGTGGCTCGTCGTGTCCGAGTGGTACATCGTCTTGCCGTCCGGGCTGAACGACAGGCCGTTCGAGTTCGTCATGCCGCCGGCCCAGGCCAGGCGCAGCTCGCCCTTGTCCAGCACGTACATCTCGGCCTTCTGCTGGTCGCGCGGCTCGTACATCGTGCCGACCCAGAAGCGGCCCGCCGGGTCCGTGCGGCCGTCGTTGAAGCGGACGATGGACGTGTCGTACGGTGCCGGCACGATATCGTCGATGTCGCCCGTCGTCGTGTTCAGGTAGACGAAGCCGGCGCGCGTGGCCAGCACGAGGTTGTTGTCCAGGTCGACGGCGATGGCGGACGGCTCGGTGTCCGTGTTCCAGCGCGAGTACTTGCCGCTCGACGGATGCAGGCGGTGCACCGACTTGCCGTCGATGTCGACCCAGTACAGCGCGGATTCGACCGCATGCCAGACGGCCGATTCGCCGACCAGCATCCGTTCGTCATGCACGATGTGGAATTTTTCGGTCTTCATGGCACCTCCTCAGACGGCCGCCCTGGCGCGGGCGATCAGGCCGTTGGTCGAACCGTCGTGCTGCGCCGGTTGCGCCTCGCCGTTCAGCTCCGCCTCGATCTTCTTGGCGAGCACCTTGCCCAGTTCCACGCCCCACTGGTCGTAGCTGTTCACGTCCCAGATCGCGCCCTGCACGAACACCTTGTGCTCGTACAGCGCGATCAGCGCGCCCAGCGTGGCCGGCGTCAGGTACTCCATCAGGATCGTGTTGCTCGGACGGTTGCCCGGGAAGGTCTTGTGCGGCACGAGGCGTTCGATCTCGGCGGCGTCTTGTCCGGCGAGATCCTGGCGCACCTCGTCCGCCGTCTTGCCCTTCATGAAAGCTTCCGACTGCGCGAAGCAGTTCGCGAGCAGCGCGGCGTGGTGGTTCTGGAATTCGTGCGCGGGACGCAGCGCGGCGATGAAGTCCATCGGCGTGACGTCCGTGCCCTGGTGCAGCAGCTGGAAATACGCGTGCTGGCCGTTCGTGCCGACGTCGCCCCAGATCACCGGGCCGGTTGCGTAGTCGGTGATGGTGTCGCCGGCGCGCGTGACGCGCTTGCCGTTGCTTTCCATGTCGAGCTGCTGCAGGTAGGCGGGGAAGCGGTTCAGGTCCTGGTGGTACGGCGCGATCGACACCGACGGGCAGCCGAGGAATTCGCGGTTCCAGAAGCCGACCAGGGCCAGGATCATCGGCAAATTCTGCTCGATGGGCGCGGTGCGGAAGTGCTCGTCCAGCGCGTGCGCGCCCGCGAGGAAGTCGGCGAAATAGCCGTAGCCGACGCACAGCGCGACCGGCAGGCCGATCGCCGACCAGACCGAATAGCGGCCGCCGACCCAGTCCCAGAACGGGAACATGTTGTCCGGGTCGATGCCGAACTTCTTGATGGCTTCGACATTGGTCGACACGGCGACGAAGTGCCTGGCGAGCGCCTCTTCCGATGCGTGCTTGAGGAACCAGCTGCGCGCCGTGTTCGCGTTCATCATCGTCTCGGCCGTCGTGAACGTCTTCGACGCGATGATGAACAGCGTCGTTTCCGGATTCACGCGCGCCAGCGCGGCGTCCATGTCGTGGCCGTCGACGTTGGAGACGAAGTGCATCGTCAGGCGCGGATGGGCGAACTGGCGCAGCGCCAGGCAGACCATCTTCGGACCGAGGTCGGAGCCGCCGATGCCGATGTTGACGATGTCCGTGATTTCCTTGCCCGTGTGGCCCAGCCACGAACCGTTGCGCACGGCGTCGCTGAACGTCTTGACGCGGGCCAGGACGTCGTGCACGTCGGCCGTGATGTCCTGGCCGTCCACCGTGATCTGCTTGTCCTTCGGCGCGCGCAGGGCGGTGTGCAGCACGGCGCGTTGTTCGGTCAGGTTGATCTTGTCGCCGGCGAACATCGCGTCGCGCAGCTGCTCGACGCCGCGCTCGCGCGCCAGGTTTGCCAGCAGTGCAAGCGTGCGCCCGTCCAAACGGTTTTTTGAATAGTCTAGGAACAGCCCGGCGGCTTCCGCCGAGAGGCGCTCGAAGCGCTGCGGGTCTTGCGCGAACAGGTCGCGCATCTGCCATTGCCGGGCGTCCTGGGCGTGGGTCTGGAGGGCCTGGTAACTGGTGGTGCTGGTCAGGGGTGGTTGGCGCATGGTGATGGACGGTATGATGTCATTTTGTGCAGGTTAGCGAATCATACAGGAAGCAGGCGTAAATTCACTACAAAAAATCGCCGCTCAGCGTGAGTCTCCCGTGTTCACCTTCCTTTGCTCATTGATTGGTGGGCAGGAATCCGCATTT
This sequence comes from Massilia sp. CT11-108, assembly GCF_047302915.1. Taxonomy (NCBI): domain Bacteria; kingdom Pseudomonadati; phylum Pseudomonadota; class Betaproteobacteria; order Burkholderiales; family Oxalobacteraceae; genus Massilia; species Massilia sp. CT11-108. The sequence continues at coordinate 5,973 of NZ_JBKYMO010000079.1, forward strand.
CGTAGTAAAATTTCAGAAATCTAATTCACAAGGAACAGATCATGGCGCTGCACCCCGTAGTAGAACAGGTCACCAACCGGATCATCAAGCGTAGCCGGCCCTCGCGCCAGGCGTATCTCGCGCATCTCGACGCCGCGCGCGTCAAGGGCGTGCAGCGCAGCGTGCTGGCGTGCACGAACCTGGCACACGGGTTTGCCGCCTTCCCGGCCAACGACAAGCTCAAGCTGCGCGAGGCCAAGCAGCCGTCGGTGGCGATCGTTTCCTCGTACAACGACATGCTGTCGGCGCACCAGCCGTTCGAAGCCTACCCGAAGGTCATCAAGGACGCCGTGCGTGAAGTCGGCGCCGTGGCGCAGTTCGCCGGCGGCGTGCCCGCCATGTGCGACGGCGTCACGCAGGGCCAGCCGGGCATGGAACTGTCGCTGTTCTCGCGCGACACCATCGCCATGTCGACCGCCATCGCGTTGTCGCACAATATGTTCGACGCCAGCCTGTACCTGGGCATCTGCGACAAGATCGTGCCGGGCCTGCTGATCGGCGCGCTGCACTTCGGCCACATCCCGGGCATCTTCGTGCCGGGCGGCCCGATGGCGACCGGTATCTCGAACAAGGAAAAGGCCGCCGTGCGCCAGCGCTACGCGAAGGGCGAGGCCACGCGCGAAGAACTGCTGGAAGGCGAGGCCAAGGCCTACCACAGCGCCGGTACGTGTACCTTCTACGGTACCGCTAACAGCAACCAGATGCTGATGGAGATGATGGGCCTGCACCTCCCGGGCGCCGCCTTCGTCCATCCGGACACCCCGCTGCGCGAGGCGCTGACCCGCGCCGCGGCCCAGCATGCGGTCAAGATCTCGCAGCAGGGCGGCGAGTACATGCCGATCGGCCACATCGTCGACGAGAAGTGCATCGTCAACGCCATCGCCGCGCTGCACGCGACGGGCGGCTCCACGAACCACACGCTGCACCTCGTCGCGATCGCGCGCGCGGCCGGCATCATCATCGACTGGAACGACTTCGACGAGCTGTCGAAAGTGGTGCCGCTGCTGACGCGCGTGTACCCGAACGGCGACGCCGACGTGAACTACTTCCAGGCCGCCGGCGGCCCGACCTTCGTCATCCGCGAACTGCTGGACGCCGGCCTCGTGCACGACGACGTCAACACCATCCTCGGCCGCGGCCTGCGCAACCACTGCAAGGAACCGTTCCTGGACGGCGACAAGGTCGTGTGGCGCGACCTGCCGGAACAGAGCGGCGACGAGTCCGTGCTGCGCAAGCATACGAACCCGTTCAGCGACAACGGCGGCCTGATCCTCGTGCAGGGCAACCTGGGCCGCGCCGTGATGAAGATCTCGGCGGTCAAGAAGGATCACCACATCGTCGAGGCGCCCGCGCTGACGTTCGATTCGCAGGAAGATTTCATGCACGCCTACAAGGCCGGCAAGCTGAACCGCGACTTCGTTGCCGTGCTGCGCTTCCAGGGCCCGCGCGCCAACGGCATGCCGGAACTGCACGCGCTGACGCCGGCACTGGCCAACCTGCAGGACTCCGGCTTCCACGTCGCGCTGGTGACGGACGGCCGCATGTCGGGCGCATCCGGTAAAGTCCCGGCCGCGATCCACGTGTCGCCGGAAATCCTGGCTGGCGGCCCGCTGGGCCTCGTGCGCGACGGCGACATCATCCGCGTCGACGCCACGCAGGGCACGCTGGAAGCCCTGGTGCCGGCCGACGTGTGGGCATCGCGCAAGATGGCGACCGCGGACCTGAGCTCCAGCCACATCGGCATGGGCCGCGAACTGTTCGACGTGTTCCGCAAATCGGTCAGCGCGGCCGAGGAGGGCGCCGCCCACTTCCCGCTGCCGTCGCCGATCGACACGACCGTGCCCCTGCACGAAGGCACCGACAGCGGCGAGATCATGCCCGGTTCGGACGAAGATTTCCTGTTCCGCAAATCCAAATAAGCAAAGTGAGCGCAACGATGAGTAACGAAATGACCCTGCTGGACATCATGAAATCCGCCGTCGTGATCCCCGTGATCGCGATCGACGACCCGGACCATGCGGTCCCCCTCGCCAAGGCGCTGGTCGCCGGCGGCATCCGCGTGCTCGAAGTCACGCTGCGCACCAGGCACGGCCTGGAGGCGATCCGCGCGATGGCCCAGGTGGAAGGCGCGATCGTCGGCGTCGGCACGCTGACGCAGCCGGAAGAATTCGCCGCGTCGCGCGATGCGGGCGCCGTGTTCGGCGTGTCGCCGGGCCTGACGCCGTCGCTGATCGAGGCAGCGAAGAAGAGCGGCCTGCCGCTGCTGCCGGGCTGCATGACCCCGTCCGAAGTGATGGTGGCGCGCGAAGCCGGCTTCAAGCAGCTGAAACTGTTCCCGGCCGTGCCGGCGGGCGGCGTCGGCATGCTGAAGGGTATCGGCGGTCCGCTGCCGGACGTGACCTTCTGCCCGACGGGCGGCATCTCGATCGAGACGGCGCCGCAATTCCTCGCGCTGAAGAACGTCGCTTGCGTGGGCGGCTCCTGGCTGACCCCGGCGGACGCCATGAAGGCCGGCGACTGGGGCCTGATCACCGAGCTGGCGAAAGCCGCATCCGCACTGAAAGCGGCCTGAACCGGAATATGCGGCGGCGCCTGGTCCGGGGCCTGACCCCGGCCGAAATACGCATGGCGTCGCTGCTGTTCGGCGGCGCCATCGATGCGTCGCGCGTGCGCGTGCACGGGCGCCGCTACCTGCCGCTGGTGCAGCCGAAAAACTGCGCCATGACGCCCAACGGCAGCATGTATTTCCACCCCTCCTGTTTCCTGCCCGATTATGGCGCGGGCGATCCGCACACGATCCACTGGTTCATGCACGAGATGGTGCACGTGTGGCAGCACCAGCTGGGCTACCCGGTCCGGTTGCGCGGCGCCTTCCGCATCGGCCTGTCGTACCGTTACGAACTGCGTCCGGGTGCGCGCCTGTCCGACTACAACATGGAAGCCCAGGGCGACTTGCTCGCGGATTATTTTGCGCTGAAATACATGCGCAACCCGCGCATCATGCGCCAGCGCCGCTATGCGCACCAGATCGACTTGTACGAACAGGTGCTGGCCCGCTTCCTCGCCGACCCGCGCGACCCGTACAACCTGCCGCGCGGCAGCGCACGCCGCTTCGCGCGGATGGTAGCGTCTGTCTCCGCCTGAGCTTGCGTAGCCTCAAAATTTAACGGTGCTGCCGTCGTAGGCTTTCGCCTTGCGCTCCGTCGAGGTCATCATGTCCGTCCCTTATCGCATCCCCATGCTGCTGTGTGCCTGGTGCCTGGCCGCGCCGGCGTGCGCCCGCGTCGGTGCGGCCGAGGTGCGCGAAGGCCCGCGTGGCGGCCCGTGCTTCACCATCACCCCGCGCGAGGAACGCCTGGGCACGCCGGAATTCCGGTCGATCGTCGTGTGGGAGGGGACACGCCCGGTGTGGAAGATGACGATGCCGAAGGAGCGCACGTTCCCCCTCACGTTCGGCATGTGCGTGCCGTACGGTGGCAAGGTGGCGTCGCTGCCGCGCACGACGCCCGCGCCGCTGGCGCCGGGGCGGATCTACAGCCTGCGCATCGAGGCGCAGCCGGGCAAGGGCAGCTCCGCGTCCAGCTACGAGGCCAGGTTCTGCCTTGCGCGCCAGCATGACGGCAGTGCGGTCGTGCACCAGATCTGGAATGGCGACAGGGAAGGGCCGCGCATGTACGGGTGTTTGCCGCCGGGCGATTGACGCCGTCGTCGGCGGCCGGCGTCTTGCGGCGTCGGCTGGTACGGGCGCCGCTACTGCAGCAGCGCCATCACCATCGAGGCCAGGCTGTTGGTCTGCTTCAGCATGGCCGTGCTGGACTGCATGAGCATCTGGTTCGCCGTCATGGCCGACGACTCCGTCGCGACATCGACGTCCATGATGCGGCCGGTGGCGGCCTGCGTATTGGTCGAGACGTTCGCCAGGTTGTTGTAGACGTGGTCCAGGCGGTTCGCGACCGCGCCCAGTCCGGACCGCAGCGCCGACACGGCGTCGAGGGCGTCGCCCAGCTTGCCGATCGTCGCGGCGGGATCGGCGAACAGCGTCATCGTGCCATGGACCGTGATCGTGCCGCCGAAACCGTCGGGGACATTCGTCGTCGTGGGGATCACGATGTCGGCGAGGGTGTGGCCCGGCGTTGTGTTGGTGGTCGAGCTGTCGCCCGCGAAACGGGTGACGATGGTAACCACTGTATTCCCGCTGCCGTCGAGCGAGGTGATGTCACTGGTCGTCGCGGTCTGCAGCAGGAGGTCGACGTTGTGCAGTTGCGGCGAGAAATCGGCATGCATCGTTTCCGCACTGTCCGCGCCGATCTGGAACGAGAGGCCCGCCGTATCGCCGAGTTTTCCGCCCGTCGTCGCGGAGGTGTTCAGCAGCGTGGTGCCGCCGAAGCCAGTGTTGCTGAAGATGTTCGACAGTTCGTCCGTCAGTGAATCGTATTCCGCCTGCAGGGCGTCCCTGTCGGCGCTCGACGACGAGGTATCGCCGGCCTGGGTCGCCAGGTCCTTCATGCGGATGAGGATGTCGTTGACTTCGTTCAGTGCCCCGTCGGCGGTTTGCAGCAGCGAGATCGAATTCTGCGTGTTGCGCATGGCCACGGTCATGCCGCTGCTTTGCGCCTTCAGGCGCGTGGCGATCTGCAGGCCGGCGGCGTCGTCCTGCGCCGAATTGACGCGGTAGCCGGTCGACAGGCGCGTCATCGACGTCGACAGCCAGGCCTGGGTGCGGCCCATGACCTTCAGTGCCGACAGCGATGCGAAATTGGTGTGAAGACTCAGCATTTATGGAACAGTCAATGACCTCCTGTTAATAGGGCGACCGGATTCCGCTTCGTATTAAATATTGAATCAATATTTTTTCGATTTTGCAGTTTTCGACGTTTCTGCTTCAGAGGCGGCGGGCGCACGGTTCTCAGTGTATCCGTTCAGGTAATTGTCCTTGATGCGCACATAATGCTCGGCCGAATAGCGCAGGTACGCGATCTCGGCCTCGGACAGCGCCCGCACCTTGACGACGGGCCGGCCCATGTACAGGAAGCCGCTTTCCAGCGTCCTGTTCGGCGGGACGAGACTGCCGGCGCCGACCATGACGCGATCCTCGACGACCACGTCGTCCATCACGATGGTGCCCATGCCGATGAGGCATTCGTTCCCGATGCGGCAGCCGTGCAGGATGACGGCGTGGCCGATGGTGACGTAGTCGCCGATGACGAGCGGCGAGCCGTCCGGCCTGGCGGGCGTCTTGTGGGACACGTGGCCCATCGTCAGGTCCTGGACGTTGGTGCAGCGGCCGATCACGATGTCGTTGACGTCGCCGCGCAGCACGGCGTTGCACCAGATCGAGCTGTCCGCGCCGAGGCGGACGCTGCCGATGACCTGGGCCGAGGCGTGCACGTAGACGCGCTCGGCAAGCTGCGGAGAGGTGTCGAGGTAGTTCGAGAGCGGCATGATGAAGTCTTTTAACGGTGGGTGATCAGGCTGGCGGTTCCCACAGCTCGACCTTGTTGCCTTCGGGATCGATGACCCAGCCGAACTTGCCGTATTCGCCGTCGTCCGTCCTGTCGAGCACATTGCAGCCTTCGTCGCGCAGGGCCTGCAGCAGGGCGGCGAGGTTGTCGACGCGATAGTTGATCATGAACGGGGCCCGGCCCGGCGCGAACTGGTCGCTGTCCGCAGGGAACACGGACCAGGCGGTGGTGCCCTTGGGGTCGGTCCAGTCGAACGCGGCGCCGCTCCACGGCTGGACGTCGATGCCCAGGTGGCGCTGGTACCAGGCGCCGAGCGCGGCCGGGTCTTGCGCCTGGAAGAAGATGCCGCCGATGCCGGTCACGCGTTTCATGTCAGTCTCCGCCGTCGTCAAAGAATGATTACTGCGCCCCCAGCGCCCCCAGCCGTTCGCGCGCATGCGCCTGCCCCGGCTCCAGCGCCAGCGCCTGCCGGTAATTCGCGATGGCGGCGTCGCGCTCGCCGGCCGCCTCGTATGCCTGGCCGAGGCCGTCGTAGAGGAAGTCGAAGCGTTCCGGATACAGTTTGACGCCCAGCCGGAACACGTGCATGGCATCCGCGGCGCGCCGCTCGCGCAGCAGCTTCATGCCCCAGTCGTGGGCTTGCAGCGGGTCGAGGGCGAGGTCGGGATTCTGTGCGTGCAGGCGGTCGTAGATGGCGGCGATGTGCTCGAAGCCCTGCTGGCCCAGTTGCTCGAGGAACGTGTCCAGCGTCGGCGGCGCGCCGGTGGCGCGGCGTACCGCGAACGAGACGAAGCCGGCCGGCGGACGGTTCGCGGCGACGGCGTCGTCCAGTTGGCGGCGGGCCGGGGCATCGTTGCGCAGGCGGGCGTCGAGGAAGCGTTCCACCATGCGCGCCATCGCGCCGTAGGCCTGGGCCGATTGCGCGCGCGTGCGCTGGCCGAAGGCGGCGTCCGGCGCCATGCGCAGCGACCACGACGAGAAATCCATGTGGCTCGCCGCGTCCAGCGTGGCGAGATACACGTCGGCGTACCGCATGCGCCCCAGCAGTTCGGAGCCGATCGCGCCTTCGTCCTGCAGGCGCGTCATGTACAGCAGCGGGATGCCCAGGCGTTCCGGCGTGACGTAGCCCGCGGCGCGCGGGCCGCCGCTTACGTAGTCGTACGCGGCGCGCAGCGAGCCGTCCAGCGTGACGAGCGCGCGGATGCGGTCGTCGCGGGCCGCGGCCAGCACGCTTGCCAGGCTGCCCCAGCTGTGGCCGACGACGGCGATGCGGTTCGTATCCGCCTGCGCCAGCGTCTGGACGTAGCCGACGAGGAAGCCGATGTCGTCCGCCTGCGCTTCGGCGCCCTCCAGGCTCGCGGTCATCCTGTGCGAGCGCGGGCCCAGCGACGGCGTCGCGATCACGATGTAGCCGTGGCTCGCGAGGTATTCGCACAGGTCGGTGTTCTCGATGGCGTAGGCACTGTGGCCCGGCGCGTAGATCACGACGGGGAATTTACCGGGGCGCTCGGGCGCGTCCCGAAGGGCGCGCACGGGGCTGGCCAGGTCGCGCTGGACCTGCGGGGTGCGCGTTTCGACGAGCGCGTCGGTGGCGCGGCGCACCTGGTCCGGCATGCGGCTGAATTCCTCTTCCGTTGCCACCGTCGTCACGTAGTCGCGGTAGGTCAGCGCACCGCCCGTGCCGATGGCTGGATACCAGATCAGCGTCTGCAGCGGCCGCGACCGGTCGCCGCTCGTCGCCTGCGCCGTGACGGGACTGCGCGGATGCTGGTAGACGCGCGCCCGGTCGTACTGCTGGCGGACGTGGAAGCCGACGCGGTACGGGCCGGGCGGGGTGGACGGCGTGAAGTCGGCGGCCGTCGCGGTGGGCGCGAGGACGAAGGCGAGCAGCAGGGTGGTCAGTGTCCGGAGCATGGGTCGTCGGCGGTGTTTCTTTGGTTGCAAGATTATATGCTGAATTGGCATGATATTTGGCGCGACATGTGAATCCGTTAAAATGTCGGATTCTTCTTCACCTCCTTCCAACATCATGACTCAGGACGAACTCAAGCAGGCAGTGGCGCGCGCCGCCATCGAATACGTGGTCGACGGCGAAATCATCGGCGTCGGCACCGGCTCCACCGCCAACTTCTTCATCGACGAACTCGGCAAGATCAAGTCGCGCATCAAGGGCGCGGTGGCGTCGTCGGAAGCGACGGCGACGCGCCTGCGCGGCCACGGCATCGAGGTGTTCGACCTGAACGACGTCGAATCGATCTCCGTCTACGTCGACGGCGCCGACGAGATCAACGCCACCGGCGCCATGATCAAGGGCGGCGGCGCGGCATTGACGCGCGAAAAGATCGTCGCCTCCGTATCGGGCAGGTTCGTGTGCATCGCCGACGGCTCCAAGCTGGTCGAAACGCTCGGACAATTCCCGCTGCCGGTCGAGGTGGTGCCGATGGCCGCGAACGCCGTCAGCCGCAAACTGACCGAGATGAAAGGCCAGCCGCGCCTGCGCACCAAGCCGGGCAGCACGGACGCGTTCGTCACCGACAACGGCGGCTACATCCTGGACGTGGCCGGCCTCTCCATCACGGATGCGGTGGCGCTGGAATCGGAGATCAACCAGATCGTCGGCGTGATCGCCGTCGGCCTGTTCGCCCGCCGCGGCGCCGACGTCTGCCTGCTGGGCACGGGCGAAGGCGTCAAGAAGCTGACGTTCTGAGCATGAACCGCCTGGCGCTCGTTTGCGCGGCCGTCGCGTTGTTGGGCGGCTGCTCCATGTTCCACAGGCAGATGCCGGCCGCACCAGCCGCACCTGTGGCTGCGGCCGATACCGCGCCGGCCATCGAGACGATTCCGTTCCGCATGGGCGTGTCGTCGGCGACCGTCGAGAAGATGGCGAAGCAGCAAGGGTGTGCGGGCGGGCAGGGTGCCGGGCTCATCACGGAGCCGGGGCCTGTCGAGGTCTATCGCATGCGCTGCGAGGACGGGCAAATGCGCGGGAAAGTGTTCATGGCGCGGTGTGAGCTGCGCCAGTGCAAACAGATGTAGGGTGGGCGGAGGGCCGCCCACCCTACAGAATCAGGCCGTCGGCGGTACGTAGCCGGCAGCCTCGTCGGCACCTTCGCCGAAGAAATGGCGTTCCATTTGCGTGGCCAGGTATTTGCGGGCGCGCGCGTCGGCCATGTTCAGGCGGTTTTCGTTGATGAGCATCGTCTGGTGCTTCAGCCAGCCATCCCAGGCTTCCTTCGACACGCTTTCATAAATGCGCTTGCCCAGTTCGCCCGGGTACGGCGGGAAGGCCAGGCCTTCGGCTTCCTTGTTCAGTTTGATGCAGTGGACGGTGCGGGCCATGTTCTTGCTCCTGGTTCGGTATCGGAAAACGTGATTATAAGGCCAGGTTGGAAAAGCTACAGACGTTGACTTCGTCATTCCCGCGAAAGCGGGAATCCACGCTGAGGCTCAAGATTCGGTAATTCGGAGGCGATGCGAAGTGTCCAAGAGCTCGACTTTGGATCTTCAGCATGGGTCCCCGCTTTCGCGGGGACGACGGTTTTACAGCTGCTTGATCAGGATTTGCGACCTGCGTTGCCAGTTGTACATATGCGCCCGATCCTTGGGCAGGTCGTCGACGGTCGCCGGCACGAACCCGCGCTTCTTGAACCAGTGCGACGTGCGCGTGGTCAGCACGAACAGCTTGGACATGCCGGCCGCGCGGGCGCGGTTTTCCATGTGTTTTAGAATGCGCTCGCCGTCGCCCTGGGTCTGCGCGTCCTGGCTCACCGTCAGGCAGGCCATTTCCGCCATCTTCGATTCCGGGAACGGGTAGAGCGCGGCGCAGCCGAAGATGACGCCGTCGTGCTCGATCACGGAGAATTGTTCGATTTCGCGTTCGATCAGCTCGCGCGGACGCTTGACCAGCGTGCCGTCCGCTTCGAGCGGCTCGATGAGCTTGATAATTCCGCCGACGTCCTCAATTGTGGCCTGGCGCAGGCTCTCCAGGTTGTCGTGCGTGATCATCGTGCCCACGCCGTCGTGGGTGAACAGTTCCAGCAGCGCGGAGCCGTCCGTCGAGAACGGGACGATGTGGGCGCGGTCGACGCCGCTGTTGCACGCCTTGATCGCGTGCTGCAGGTAGAACGACGCGTCGTTCGGCAGGAAGCCCGCCTGCAGCACGGCTTCGGCCTGGTGCGACGACAGTTCGCGGATGTCGCCGCCGCCGGCGTCCTTCATCAGCGGCGTCTCCGTGATGAAGATGAGCTTTTCGGCATGCAGGGCGATGGCGGCGGATACCGCCACGTCTTCCATCGTCAGGTTGAACACCTCGCCGGTTGGCGAGAAGCCCAGCGGCGACAGCAGGACGATGTTGTCCTCGGTCTCCAGGATGGGCTGGATCTTGGCGGCGGCGACCTTGCGCGTCACGCCCGTCAGCTCGTGGTCGACGCCGTCGATCACGCCGAGCGGGCGCGCGGTGACGAAGTTGCCGGAAACGATGCTGATGTGCGCATTCGACATCGGCGTGTTGGGCAAGCCCTGGCTGAACGCGCCCTCGATGTCCAGGCGCAGTTCGCCGGCGGCTTCCTTGGCGCATTCCATCGCCGCGCTGTCGGTGACGCGCACGCCGTTGTGGAAGCGGCCCGCGACGTTACGCAGCGCGAGCTGTTCGGCGACCTGCGGCCGCGACCCGTGCACCAGCACGACGCGGATGCCGAGTCCGACCAGCAGTGACAGGTCCTGCGCCAGCACGGGCAGGGCGCCAGCCGACACCAGTTCACCGGGGAAAGCGACGACGAAGGTCTTGCCGCCGAATGCGTGAATATACGGCGCGACGGAGCGCAGCCACTGGACGAATTGGGTAGGGTTTTCCATTTGCCGCATTATAATTCGCTGCGCGACTTGCGCACCAAATCCTCGTAAAAATCAATGTCTGAACAGAGTAACAAGCCTGCGCCCAAGCCGGCGCGCGCCGCATCCCCCGACCGTTCCTCGCAACCGCCGCGCGGCGACGCCCGTCGCGGTCCGCGCCCTTGCGCGCCGGGCGCTCCTCGCGTG
>NZ_JBKYMO010000080.1:0-16423 GCF_047302915.1 Massilia sp. CT11-108
CCACGCGCGCAGTCGGCGGCCGCGGGCCGGGCAGGCGACATCGCGTTCGCCGGCGGGTCGTTCATGCGCGGCGGCGACCAGTCGAGGGGCTTCGTGTTCGACAACGAGCGCAACGCCGCGCTCGTCAGGGTGGCCCCGTTCGCCATCGATGCGGGACTCGTCAGCACGGCCGCCTACCTCGATTTCGTGCACGACGGCGGCTACGAACGTTCGCAGTACTGGACGGAGGCCGGCCGCGCGTGGCTCATGACGCAGGAGCGCTCGGCGCCGCGCTATTGGGCGCGGGAAGGGGAGGATTGGTACACGGTGCGCTTCGGCCGGCCGGTCGCCCTCGACCTCGCGGAACCCGTGCGCCACGTGAATTTGTACGAAGCGCAGGCCTGGTGCGCGTGGGCGGGCCGCCGGCTGCCGACGGAAGACGAGTGGGAATACGCGGCGGGGTCGAGCCAGCCGGGCTTTGCGTGGGGGCAGCTGTGGGAATGGACGGCGTCCGCCTTCCTGCCGTTCGCGGGCTTCGAGGTGGACCGCTACCGCGATTATTCGGCGCCGTGGTTCGGCACGCGCCAGACCTTGCGCGGCGCATCGTTCGCGACGCCGGCACGGCTGCGCTCGCCGCACTTCCGCAATTTCTTCACGCCGGAGCGGGACGATATTTTTTCCGGATTCCGCAGCTGCGCGTTATGAACAAAATAAGCGAAACCCCCGGCACCTTGCGATGCCGGGGGTTTCGTTATGCCTGCTGACGCTTAGCGGTCGCCGAACGTACGACGAGCCGAGTCGGCCGAGCGCGGATGCGCGCCGAAGGCCGGGCGTTCGCGGCGCTGGCCGCCTTCGCTGCGGAAGCCGCCTTCACGGCGCTGGCCCTGGTAGCCGCCTTCGCTGCGCGGGGCGCCTTCGGTGCGGAAGCCGCCTTCGCGACGCTGGCCTTGATAGCCGCCGCCTTCGGTGCGCGGTGCGCCTTCGCTGCGGTAACCGCCTTCGCGACGCGGTGCGTCACCGCGGTAGCCTTCACCGGCCGGCTTGTGGAAGCTGCGCTGGCCCGGCTTGGCGTTGGCATTACGGCCGTCGCCCGGTTTCCAGCCCGGACGGGCGCCCGAACGGGGTGCTGCCGAACGCTTCGGCTCGAAGCCTTCCACCACGTCGACCGGAATGGTCTGCTTGGTGAAGCGTTCGATACGGCGCACGTTCATGCTTTCCGCGTGGTTCACGAGCGAGACTGCCGTACCGTTGCGGCCGGCGCGGCCCGTGCGGCCGATGCGGTGCACGTAGTCTTCCGGGAACTTCGGCAGGTCGTAGTTGACCACGTGGGTGATCGACGGCACGTCGATGCCGCGCGCGGCGACGTCGGTTGCCACGAGCACGCGCACCTGGCCGCGACGCATGCTGTCCAGCGTGCGGTTGCGGGCGCCCTGGTGCATGTCGCCATGCAGTGCGGCAGCCGCGAAGCCGGCGATGTTCAGGCGGTCGGCGATCATGTCGGCGTCACGCTTGGTCGCCGTGAACACGACGGCCTGGTCCATGGTCTCGTCGCGCAGCAGGTGGTCGAGCAGGCGGTTCTTGTGCGACAGGTCGTCGACGAAGTGCACCTTCTGCGTGATGTTCTCGTGGCGGTTGGCCGCGCTCATGATCTGGATCACCTGCGGGTTCCTGGTGATGCGGCGCGCCATGTTGCCGACGACGCCATCCAGCGTGGCCGAGAACAGCATCGTCTGGCGCGATTCCGGCGTCGCGGCGACGATCTTTTCGATGTCGTCGATGAAGCCCATGTCCAGCATGCGGTCCGCTTCGTCCAGCACGAGGATCTCGAGCTGCGAGAAGTCGATCTTGCCCGACTCCATGTGGTCGATCAGGCGGCCCGGGGTCGCAACGAGGATTTCCGGATTCTTGGCCAGCAGTTGCATCTGCTTCGGATACGGCATGCCGCCCAGGATCGAGACGGCGCGGATGCGGCGCATGTGCGCCGTGTACTGTTCCGTCGCGGTGGTCACCTGCAGGGCCAGTTCGCGGGTCGGGGTCAGGACCAGCATTTTCGGCTGGGCTGCCTTGAAACGGACGCGCTCGCCACGGGCGCGCGTCGATTGCGCTTCCTGTGCGGGGGTGCGACCGGCCGCGGCGGGTTCGGTGTTGGCGAACTTGTTCAGGGCGGGCAGCATGAACGCTGCCGTCTTGCCCGAACCGGTTTGGGACGAGACCAGCAGATCGCGGCCCGCGATCGCCGCCGGCACCGCCTGCTCCTGCACCGGGGTCGGCTTTTCGTAGCCTGCTTCGGTAACTGCCTTGACGATGGACGCGTGTAAGCCTAGTGCTTCAAAACTCATTGTTTATTTACTTTCGGTATGGATCAGTGAGCGTCCACGCTATTCGGAGCGGAACGCGAAATAGCAACGCGAGCCAACAATACGAAATGACTCTGAAACGAAAGAAATTTCGGCACAAAAGCTTTGCGCCGGGACGGTGCCATTTTCGGCACGCAGGGCGGGAGGGCTTTATGAAAGGACATCCTTCGTGGATGCCTGGGCTTGCGTAGCTGCTAGTTGTACTACTGTCGGTGAACTGCCGCGGAAGTCTTTTCAAACGCGTTTATTGCAGCGCACAACCAACACTATACCGTACTTTTGAAGAGCGTGCACGGCATGCGTCGAGTTGTGCGCGTATTGACGGGTCGTGAGTCCGTCGCGTGGTCAAAATGACACGATATCAACGGCGCTTGCGGCCGTTGGCGTTGACGGCGGGCTTGGAACCCCGCGACACGCGGCTCTTGATCTCGGCTACCGCATGCGCGGCGCTGGCCTTGAAGCGCTGGGCGCCGGACAGCTTGCGGCCGCTGCGGCGCGACTCGCCGCGGTCGGCTTCCAGCATCATCGACGCGTTCTCGACGATGCTTTCGGCGATGTCGTTGCTGGCGGTGGCACTGGTCTTCGGCACGAGGATGGTCGAGCCGGCCTTCAGGCGCATCTGCGGCGGGATATTGTTGGCCTGGCGGATGACTTCCGGGGTCGTGCCCAGTTTCGCGGCCAGCGAGGCGATGCTTTCGCGGGCCGACGTGATCTTGTGCGTGGTCCAGGTGGACAGTGCGCGGCCCCATTGCGCGAGGTTCAGGTTGAACTTCTCGGCGTTTTCCTTCGGCAGCAGGATCTTGGTCGATTCGCCCGTGATCACGGGCTTCTTGAATTGCGGGTTCAGGGCCTTGAATTCGTCGACGGACATTTCCGCCAGCTGGGCGGCCACGGCCAGGTCGATATCGGACGTCTTGTCGACGGCGACAAAGTACGGCGTGTTGTCGATCGTCGGCAGCGCGACGCCGTACTGGGCCGGATTGGCGATGATGTTCTTGACGGCCTGCAGCTTCGGCACGTAGTTGCGGGTTTCCGCCGGCATCAGCTCGGCCAGGCTCTCGAAGTCGGTCGGCTTGCCCAGCGCGCGGTTCTTCTGGATCGCCTTCTGCACATTGCCTTCGCCCCAGTTATAGGCGGCGAGGGCCAGCTGCCAGTCGCCGAACATCGTGTACAGGCGTTGCAGGTAGGTGAGGGCGGCGTCGGTCGAGGCGAGTACGCCGCGGCGCTCGTCCTTGAACATGTTCTGCTGCAGGTTGAAGTCGCGTCCCGTGCCCGGAACGAACTGCCAGATGCCGGCCGCGTCGGCGTTCGACAGGGCCTGCGGGTTGAACGCGGATTCGATCACGGGCAGCAGGGCCAGTTCCGTCGGCATGCCGCGCTTTTCCAGCTCCTGCACGACGTGGTACAGGTACAGCGACGCGCGGCCCGAGGTGCGCGTCAGGTAGTCCGGACGGCTCGCGTACCACTGCACGTGCTTGGCGACGAGGGCGTTGTCGATGTCGGGAATGGCGTAGCCGCTGCGGATGCGGGCCCACAGGTCGGGGTCCTTGTAGTCGTCGGACTTGGACGGGGCCGGGGATTGCGGCAGGATCGCCTTGGCCATGACGGCCGCGCTGCTGCTGCTCTGGGCGATCGGGCTCGGGGCGCTGTCGGCGGCGTGGCTGATCGCGGAGACGGACAGGAGCGCGATGGCCAGGGCGTAAGTGGAGCGAGTCGTTTCGTTCATAGCTTTCCAGTGTTGCGTCCAGGAACGGCAGGACTGACGAGTGAAGTCGGAGTGTACGGACCAGTTACCGAGTCAGTCAAGAAGTATGTCGGCGCAGTTACAAAAAATCTTGTCTACTCTTTTTGCTAACGCGGGCACCCGTTAAGACGATATATGTGGGGGTATGGTTCCGGCGAGCTCGTCTTTGACTGACGAGGATCAAGCGTTTTTATGTATACCCCTGGGTGTATATGAAATTTCCAAGAGGAAAATCGGTGCTTTCACGAGCCCGGTATTGTCAAATTTGTACCTGGACTTCATGGACTGCCGGGTAATACCAGCCTGTCTTTCAAGTTAGTCCGGCTCGTCGGATGCTCCATGAGTGGACGCAAAAAGCGTACAATTGCCGTCTCCGCAGGACGCGGTTTTGTATTTTTTGAAAGTAAGAAATGAGTACTGCCAACGAGAACGTGGACGATGACGCCGTCATCGCCGCCACCCGGCGCTGGGTCGACCGCGCCGTGATCGGCCTGAACCTTTGTCCGTTCGCGAAGGCGGTGCAAGTGAAGGACCAGGTGCGCTATGTCGTCGCGCATGCGCGCACGCCCGAGTCCCTGCTGGACACGCTGATGGACGAGCTGCAGCTGCTGGCCGACACGGACCCGGAACAAGTCGACACGACCCTGCTGATCCACCCGTACGTGCTGCAGGATTTCCTGGACTTCAATGAATTCCTCGACGTCGCCGACGCCGCCGTCGAAGACATGAGCCTGGACGGCGAGCTGCAGATCGCCAGCTTCCACCCGGACTACCAGTTCGCGGACACGGACCCGAACGACATCGAGAACTTTACGAACCGTTCGCCTTACCCGGTGCTGCAGCTCTTGCGCGAAGACAGCATCGACCGCGCCGTGGAAGCGATCCCCGATGCGGCCGAGATCTTCGAGAAGAATATCGAGACCATGGAAAAGCTCGGCCATGAAGGCTGGGACAAGCTCGATGTCGGCCCCGCTCCTTGATGCACAGGGAGCACCGCTCCCCGAGGACGAGAACACGGTGCCCGCGTCCTCGTCCGTGCGACTTGCCGGGGCGCTCCCGCAGCGCCCCGACACCCCCTGCGTCGCGGTCTGCTCGACCACCTTCGACGACATCTGCCGCGGCTGCGGCCGGACCGTCGTCGAGGTGGCCCACTGGGTCTCGATGACGGCCGAGCAGAAGGAAGTGGTGTGGCAGCGCATCCTGGCGCAGGGCTACCCGCGCCGCAATACCTGATCAGAACGTGCCGACGAAATCCCGCTTGCCGATGTCCAGCCCGTTATGGCGCAGGATGTCGTACGCCGTCGCGGCGTGGAAATAGAAGTTCGGCAGCGCGTAGTGCAATAAATAGACCTGGCCCTTGAACTGGCGCTGGTTGGCGCCCGTGCCGATCGTCACGTCGCGGTCGCCGCCGGCATCCACCGCCTCGCGCGCCACCGTGTCCAGGAAGGCCAGCGTCTTTTCCAGGCGTGCCTGCAGGCCCGCGAAATCCGTCTCCACATCGTCGTACCGCGGCACCTCGACGCCCGCGAGGCGCGCGGCCGCGCCCTTGGCGAAATCCGTCGCCAGCTGCACCTGGCGCACGAGCGGGAACATGTCCGGGAACAGGCGCGCCTGCAGCAGCGCGTTCGGATCCAGCTTCTTCGCGTCCACGTGCGCCTCGGCCTTCGTCAGGATGGCGGACAGGCTGCCCAGGATCTGGCGGAACACGGGGACCGAAGCCGTGTACAGGGAAAGTGTCATCGATGCCTCCTCAATATATAAAGAGCCCGATGATAGCAAGCCTGCATCGTTGCTGCTTGGCGCCCGCAAATAACACTTTTGGCATGTAAAACTTCAACTATTCGTATCCTCATAGGAGTCGATTAAAAAAATTCTACAGGGAACAGCGCACTCGAAAAGATACTTTGGGACATTGCCGGATTGAAAAGAGACGTCCAGCCAGGACGCAACATGGAGACCGTCGCTAATGAAGTGCCCAAAAACACATCGCATTGCTTTGTTATTTGATGCCAACCAGGCGTTCGCCCGGGAGGTCATCGGCGGGATCGCCGGTTACCTGTCGAGCCGGCGTACATCGTGGGAATTGTTCATCGAAGATGATTTTCGTGTGCGCCTGTCAAGTCTTGCACGCTGGCAAGGTGACGGCATCATCGCCCACTTCGACGACCCGGCCGTGGCCGCGGCGCTGGCCGACAGCCGCGTGCCCGTCGTCGCCGTCGGCGGCTCGTACGCGAACGAGGCCGATTATCCGGCCAACGTGCCGTATGTCGCGACCGACAACTTCAAGCTCGTCAACCTCGCCTATACCCACCTGATCGACGTCGGATTGCGTCAGTTCGCCCTCTTTTCCTTGCCCGACGGGACGAGGCACCCATGGGCGCTCGAGCGCGAAAAGGCGTTCCGGTTCCTGATGCAGCGCGACAAATTCAATGTCGAGATCCTGCGCGGAGAGGGCGCCTGCAGCTGGGAGGAGGACGTCGCGCAGCAGGTGCGGTGGCTGCAGAGCCTGCCAAAACCCATCGGG
Source organism: Massilia sp. CT11-108 (assembly GCF_047302915.1). Lineage (NCBI taxonomy): Bacteria > Pseudomonadati > Pseudomonadota > Betaproteobacteria > Burkholderiales > Oxalobacteraceae > Massilia > Massilia sp. CT11-108. Next base: position 6,605 of record NZ_JBKYMO010000080.1, read on the forward strand.
ATCATTGCCGCCACCGATGCCCGCGCGCGCCAGTTGCTGCAGGCTTGTCAGTTTGCCAATATCGCCGTACCGGAACAGGTCGCCATCATCGGCATCGACAACGATCCGCTGGCACGCATGCTGTCGTGTATCCCGCTCAGCTCCGTGATCCAGGGCTCGAACGAGATCGGCCGCACCGCGGCCCGGATGCTGCATCAGCTGCTCGAAGGGACGTATCTGGAATGCTCGCGCATCCTGGTGCCGCCCGCCGGCATCAACGTGCTCACGTCGAGCAGCCACCAGCCCGTCAAGAACCCCCGCGTCATGCGTGCCCGGCATTTCATCCGCCAGTATGCCTGCCAGGGCATCAAGGGCGACCAGGTCGCCGATTACGTCGGCGTCTCGCGCTCCACCCTCGAGACGTATTTCCAGCAGGAACTGGCCTGCAGCGTGCACGACGAGATCCTGCGCTTCAAGCTCGATGCCGCGACCGCGCTGCTGGCGGAAGGGGATTGCAGCGTGGCCGAGGTGGCGCAGCGTTGCGGCTTTACATCGATGCAATACCTGTTCGCCGTGTTCAAGCGCGAGCTCGGTTGTTCGCCGCGGGAATACCAGCAGCGCGTGGCGTCGCGGCAGGAGGCCGCGCTGCAGGCTTGACGCCCGCGCCAGCCGGCGCGCATCTCGACAAATCCATGGGCGACCTGTCATTATATTGATGTGGCCGCAAGACGGCCGCCAGGCCCATATTTGTCGAGGTGGCAGCAGGTAATGCAGAGTTTCTACAACAAGGCGCTCGCCGGGCTGCTGGGTCTCGTGGTGGCGAGCGTTCTCATCGGCTATGCCTGTGTCCGCAGCACCTGGATCCGGCTTCCGCTGCTGCCCGCCGCGGACAGCGGCCTGCCGTGGCGCGCCGAGCTCATGGCCGACTCGGCCGTGGGCGGGCGTTCGACGGCCAGGCTGATCGACGACACGGCCACGCTGAGCTTCGAGTTCACGTCCGTCAAGGCGGCCGCGTATCCGTTCGTCCACGCGGAATTGGCGTTCCGCGACCGCGCCGGCAAGTTCACGCACGTCGACCTGTCCCGCTACAGCGCCGTGGAGTTCGACGTCAACTGCGCGCCGGCCAACACGCTGGCGTTCGGCCTCGTGATGTTCGATGACCAGGTATCGGTGCCCGGCCAGTTCGATACCTATCGCGCCCCGTACACCTATTTTTTCTGCAACAAGAAGGGCGAACACGTCGAGCTCGACCTGGCGCGCCTGCGGACCGACCAGTGGTGGTTCGACAGGTACGGGCAGAACCTCGCGCGCCAGGAACACACGCTGACCCGGATCGCGAAGCTCTCGTTCGGCAGCACGTTCCAGAGTCCCTACGGCGTGCTCTCGAAAGTCCAGGTCAGGAACCTGACCCTGACCGGGCGCGACATGCGCTACCTGTACCTGTTCGCGGCGTTCATGGTCGTCGCCTGGCCCGGTTATGGCCTGTGGTTCTTCCGCCGTCATACACAGGCATTGCTGGCGGAAGTGAAGGACAAGATGCGGCGCGACATTCCCCTGGTCGCCTACCAGCAATTGTCCCAGGACCTGCACCGCGACAAGGAGCAGAGCGCCATCCTGCGCTTCATGGCGACGGAATACGTCAAGCCGGAACTGGATGTCGAGACCACGGTGAACGCGCTCGGCATCAGCCGCAACAAGATCAACGAGATCCTCAAGGCGGAGCTGGGCTTCACGTTTTCCACGTACCTGAACAAGCTCAGGTTGACCGAGGCGGCGCGCCTGCTGGGCGCGAAGGAGGACACGAGCGTGGCGGAAATCGCCTATGCCGTGGGCTACCGGAACGTCTCGTACTTCAACAAACTCTTCAAGGAAGAATACGGCTGCACGCCGAAGACCTTCCGCAAGCTGCGCGACAGCGCACCGGAATCCGCCGGGCCGTAACGCGCCCGCTCCCACGGATTTTCAGCAGCCGATTGACGGATTTCGTTCTGGCGACGCCGGGCGGCGGTTCGTAGAATGCATTGGTGGCTCGCGCATCGTTCCGTCGTTCGATGCGCAGCATCATCTCCTCCCGCGTTCAAGTGGGTTAGGGACGGCTTCGGCCGTCCCTTTTTTTTTCGCGCGCGCCCAGGCGCGCCGTGTTTTCGTGGGTCGTTTGACGGATTTCGAAATTGCTGGGGGCAGGGGCGGCAATCAGAATACATACGATCGCCGCGCGTGCTCGACGGCGACGACATCCAAGACAACACGGAGACTTGATAACGTGAACAATACCAGGAAAACAGCGATCGCCATCGGCGTCGCGCAGCTCGCCCTGATGGCGGGCGGCGCCGCGCTGGCGCAGACCGAACCGACGACCGTCGTCGTGTACGGACAGCGCGCGGCGCTCGATTCGGCGCAGAATATCAAGAAGAACGCGGACGAAATCGTCGACTCGATCGTCGCCGACGACATCGGCAAGCTGCCGGACAAGTCGGTGACGGAAGTGCTGCAGCGCGTGGTCGGCGTGAGCATCGACCGCACGATGAACCGGGTCGACCCGCAGCAGGGCGTGGGCGACAGCGTCAACCACTACGCGGCGGAAGGCACGGGCGTGTCGATCCGAGGCCTCGGCGCCGGGCAGGTCCGGTCGGAGTTCAACGGCCGCGACGCGTTCTCCGCCAACGGCGGCCGCGCGCTGAGTTTCGAGGACGTGCCGCCCGAGCTGATGGCCGGCGTGGACGTGTACAAGAACCCGTCCGCCGAGCAGATCGAAGGCGGCATCGGCGGCCTGGTCAACCTGCGCACCGCGCTGCCGTTCGATTCCAAGGGCCGCAAGGTGGCGTTGTCGACCGAGGTCTCGCGCTCGTCGCTGCGCCAGAAGACCGCGCCGCCGTCGGTGTCCGGCCTGTACTCGGACCGCTGGGACACGCGGTTCGGCCAGGTCGGCGTGCTGATCGACCTCGCGCACTCGAAGATCGCGAACCAGAGCGACAGCCTGTCGATCGCCCCGTACAGCTCGCGCGACGACCTCGTGCCCGGCAAGCGCGTCTGGGTCACCCCGTCTGCGAGCTGGGGACAGAACACCTTCGACCGCACCCGCGACGGCCTGTATGGCGCGCTGCAGTGGAAGAAGGGCGATTTCAGTTCGTACGTGACTTTCCTGCGTTCGCGCTACAAGCAGCACTCGGACGAGCATTCCTATTTCGGCGGGACGAACCCGGCCACCTTGTCGCTGGATCCGGGCGCCACGTACGACGCCAACGGCGCGCTGCTGACCGGCACGCTGCACGACACCACCAACAGCGGTCCGGGCTTCGGCACGGGCCTGGGCTTCGGCACCGATGCGCGCGCGAGCGGCCGCACGTCCGACACGCGCGACGTGTCGTGGTCGGGCACCTGGCGCGCCAGCGACGCGTGGACCCTCAAGGCCGACCTGCAGCACGTGCAGGCCACGACGGACGGCTACGACAACACGGTGGGCCTGGGCGGCTGGGTGCCAGGCCAGACGGTCGACCTGCGCGGCGGCATGCCGACGATCTCGTTCGACCAGGCGTCGCGGGCATACCTGGCCGATCCGTCGCACTACTACTGGGGCTTCACGCAGGTGCACCATGACGTGGCGAAGGCGCAGATGAACACGGCGCGCCTGGACGCCAAGTACACGTTCGACCATCCGATCCTCAACGACCTGCGCTTCGGCGTGCGCGTGACCGACCGCTCGGCGGTGACGCAGTCCACCCACGATTCCGAATGGGTCCAGATCTCGCAGGGATGGGCGGTCGGCAACCAGTCGTGGCAGCCGCTGGCGCAGTTCGCCGGCCTGGGCGACCCGCGCTTCGCCCAGGGCTTCGGCCTGCACCAGTTCAAGAACTTCTTCGGCGGTTCCGCGGCGTCGCCGGCACCGGTGATCGTGCCCGATGCGTCCCTGGCCAACTCGGTCGATGCCGTCAACAAGCTGCACGACTACTACACGACCCTGTGCAATGAAGCCAACGCGACCGGCCGCAACAACGACTGCAGCTACAAGCCGCCGAAGTTCGGCGATGCGATCGGCCTGAACGACCAGCACGAACGCACGCAGGCGGCCTACGCCCAGCTGCGTTTCGCGTTCGACAAGCTCGCGTATCCGATCGATGGCAACGTCGGCGTGCGCGTCGTGCGCACGAATCCGACGTCGATCGGCTACACGCTGTTCACGCCGCCCAACAAGCCGCTGCCGCCGGGCGTGCCGGACATTCCGGCACAGTCGGAGAAGCAGACGTTCGAGAGCACCTACACGCGCGTGCTGCCGAGCCTGAACCTGAAACTCAAGGTCAGCGACGAGCTGCAGTTCCGCCTCGGGCTGTCGAAGGGCATGTCGCGTCCGGACTTCTACCTGCTGCAGGCCTACACGACGCTGGGCATGGACATCAAGACGCACACGCCGCCCGGCGACGACCAGAAGCCGGTGGTCGACTCGATTGCGTACAACGGCCAGCTGCGCGGCAATACGTCGCTCCGTCCGGTCATGGCCACCAACCTCGACCTGACGGCCGAGTACTACTTCGGCCGCGCCAGCTCGGCGACGTTCGGCGTCTTCAACAAGCGGCTGAAGGACGTCATCATCGCGCAGACGACGGTCTACCCGCTGAAGGACGTCACCGGAACGACGCACGACTTCATGGTCACGGGTCCCGTGAACGGCATGGACGCCCGCGTCAGCGGCGTCGAGGCGGGCTTCCAGACCTATTTCGACAAGCTGCCGGGCCTGTTCTCGGGTCTCGGCGTGTCGAGCAACTTCACGTATATCGACAGCAGCACGACGTACCACAACCCGGTCAACGGCACCTGGTGCACGCCGAAGGACACGCTGATGGCCAACATGGTCCGCAACCTGCAGGGCTGCGACACGGACGGCAGGGTGTTCGGCGACATGCCGCTGGTGGGCCTGTCGAAGAACTCGTACAACGTGGCGCTGCTGTACGACAAGGATGCGGTGTCGTTGCGCCTGGCGTACAGCTGGCGCTCGAAGTACCTGCAGTCGACCAACTCGTGGGGCACGGCCGGCAACGATGGCATCGACCGCAACCCGGACAGCCCGAACTACGGCCAGGGTTACTCGGTCAACTACGGTCTGCCGACGTGGGGCGGCGCATACGGCCAGCTCGACCTGGGCTTCCAGTACAAGTTCACCGAGCACCTGCGCCTGGGCGGCCAGGTGGGCAACCTGACGAACCAGGTCTACCGGCAGTACATGCAGCAACAGGTCGGCATGAAACTGCACAACGCCTTCTACACGGGCCGCACCTTCAGCGCCCAGATGAACTACACGTTCTAAGCACGCCGCCGCAAAACAGGCCTCCCGCGACCTTTGCCGGTCGGGGGAGGCCATTTCATTCAACCCGACGGATCCACGTATGAAAAAACGCTCCAATCACCTGCTGGCCACGCTCGTCCTGATCTCCACCCAGGCGCTGGCCGCCGCCCCGATGCCGCGCCTGGTCCAGCAAGACGGCCACTATGCGCTGCTGGTCGACGGCAAGCCGTTCACCATGCTGGGCGTGCAGGCCCACAATTCCAGTAATTATCCGAACGCGCTGCCCAAGGTCTGGGCCGCCGTCAAGGATGCCCACGCCAACACGCTCGAGATCCCCGTGGCGTGGGAACAGATCGAGCCCGTCGAGGGCAAGTTCGATTTCGGCTACGTCGACACGCTCGTGGCCGAGGCCCGCCGCAACGGCGTGCGCCTCGTGCTGCTGTGGTTCGGCACCTGGAAGAACACCGGCCCCGCGTACACGCCCGAATGGGTCAAGTTCGACGACAAGCGTTTCCCGCGCATGCTCGGCCGCGACGGCAAGGCCAGCTACTGCCTGTCGCCGCTGGGCGAGCAGACCCTGGTGGCCGACAGGAAGGCGTTCGTCGCCCTGATGCGCCACCTGAAGCAGATCGACGAAGCGCAGCGCACCGTGATCATGGTGCAGGTCGAGAACGAGGTCGGCACCTACGGCACCGTGCGCGATTTCGCAGCGCGGGGCGAGGCGGCGTTCCGCCAGCCGGTGCCGGCGGCCGTCCTCGCGCGCAAGAAGCCGCCCGTGCCCGGCGCCGCGAGCGGCACGTGGTCCGAGGTGTATGGCCCGTATGCCGACGAATATTTCCACGCCTGGGCCGTGGCCAGCTACATCGAAGAGATCGCGAAGGCGGGACGCGCCGTGTACGACCTGCCGATGTTCGTCAACAATGCGCTGCGCGATCCGCTCGAACCGCTGGCACCGTGGAAGGGCAACTTCGCCAGCGGCGGTCCCACGTACGACGTGATCGACATCTACAAGGCCGCCGCCCCGCACATCGACGTCGCCGGTCCCGACCTGTACGCGCCGCAATCGAACAGCGTGGCGGCGACGCTGGACAAGTTCCAGCGCCCGGACAACGCGCTGTTCGTGCCGGAGATGGGCAACGCGGCCGCGTATGCCCGCTATGTCTACCGGATCCTCGGCGCCGGCGCGATCGGCGTGGCGCCGTTCGGCATCGACTACGCGGACTACAGCAATTATCCGCTGGGCTCCAAGCGCACCGACAAGACCATGGTCGAACCGTTCGGGACCATCTACGCCGCGTTCGCGCCGCTGGCGCGGCAGTGGGGCCGGTGGGCGCTGGAAGGCCGCACGGCCGGCATCGCGGAAGGCGACGACCGCAAGCCGCAGTCGCTGGTACTCAAGGACTGGGGCGTCTCCGCCTCGTTCCGCGAGTGGCAGTTCGGCACGATGGGCAAGGACGCGAAGGAGGAAGACTACCCGCCCGGCACGGTGGCCCCGAACGGCGGCGCGGCGTTCGCGCAGATCGGCGCCGACGAGTTCATCGTGATCGGACAGCACGTCCGCCTGCATTTCTGGCCGGCCGGCGCGAACGAAGGCAAACGTTCCATGTTCGCGCGCGTGGAGGAAGGGCAGTTCGACCCGCAGGGGCGCTGGATCATGGAACGCAACTGGAATGGCGACCAGGTCGACCATGGTGTCAACCTGCCGGCGCGGCCCACGATCCTGAAGATCCGGCTGCGCGCGTATTGAGAACGGAGATTCCACCATGAACAAACTTCGATTGTGCGCGCTCGCGGTCTGCGCGGCCGCGTCCACCTTCGCCACCGCGCAGGTCGGCGTCACGATCGACGCGGGCAAGCCGGGCCCCGTCATCAGCCGCTACGTGTACGGCCAGTTCGCCGAGCACCTCGGCACCGGCATCTACGGCGGCCTGTGGGTCGGTCCCGACTCGACGATCCCCAACACGCGCGGCTGGCGCAACGACGTCGTGGCCGCGCTGAAGGCGCTGCACGTGCCGCTCGTGCGCTGGCCCGGCGGCTGCTTCGCCGACCAGTACCACTGGCGCGACGGCATCGGCCCGCGCGCGCAGCGGCCCGTGCGCATCAACACGAATTGGGGCGGCGTCGACGAGGACAATGCCGTCGGCACGCACGAATTCTTCGACCTCGTCGAGCAGCTCGGCGCGGATGCCTACGTCAACGGCAATCTCGGCACCGGCACCGTGCAGGAGATGTCGGAATGGATCGAATACATGACGGCGGACGGCACGTCGAGCCTCGCCCGGCTGCGTGCCCGCAACGGCCACCCGGCGCCGTACAAGGTGGCGTTCTTCGGCATCGGCAACGAAGCCTGGGGCTGCGGCGGCAATATGCGGCCGGAGCAGTACGCCGACGCCTACCGCCGCTACGCGACCTTCCTGCATCCCGGCGGCGACACGCAATTCATCGCGGCCGGCGGCCACGACGAGGATACGAGTTGGACGGCGTACCTGAGCCAGCACATCGGCGGCTGGGGCGTGCGCGCGCACGGGATCTCGTTCCACTATTACACGTCGCCCGGCGCCGACAGGAACGGCAAGTACGGTGCGACCGGCTTCGACGAAAGCCGCTGGATCCATACGCTGAGCGAGACGCGCCGCATGGAAGGGTTCATCGCCGCCAACGTCGCCAAGCTGGACGCGCACGACCCGCAGAAGAAACTCATGTTCGCCGTCGACGAATGGGGCACCTGGTACGACGCGGAACAAGGCAGCAAGCCGGGCTTCCTCCAGCAGCAGAACTCCCTGCGCGACGCGCTCGTCGCGGCCCTGAACTTCAACATCTTCCACGCCCATGCGGACCGCGTGCGCATGACGAGCATCGCGCAGATGGTGAACGTGCTGCAGGCGATGGTCCGCACGGACGGCGCGCGGATGGTGCTGACGCCGACCTACCACGTCTTCAGGATGTACGTGCCGTTCCAGGATGCGGTCTCGGTGCCGGTGACGCTGGCGCACAATCCGCTGTACACGTTCGGCACCGACGCGATCCCGGCCGTCAGCGCGTCGGCGGCGCGCGGCAAGGACGGCAAGCTGTATCTTGCCCTCGTCAACACGAACCCGCGCGAGGCGGCCGACGTCACGGTCGACGTGAGCGGCACCGCCGCACGCGGGGCGGCCGGTGCCGTGCTGACGGCAGCCGCGATGGACGCGCACAACACGTTCGCCGCGCCCGATGCGGTCAGGCCCGCGCCGTTCCAGGCCGCGGCCCGGGACGGAAAGCTGGTGCTGTCCCTGCCGGCGAAGTCCGTCGTGGTCGTCGCCGTGCAGGAGTAGCGCGCGTCAGAACGACGGCAGGTTGCGGCGGCCCTTGATGCCGAACTTCAGCGCGACGCCCGCGGTCCGCGGGCCAGGCTGGCCGCCGCCGATCCACACGGTGGCTTGGCCCGGCTCGACGCTGCGCTTGCCGGCCGCGTCGACCGTGCTCATGGCCTTGCCGTCCAGGTCGAACGTCAGCCGGCGCTTCTCGCCCGGCTGCAGCGCGACGCGGGCGAAGCGGACGAGCGTGCGGTTGGGCGCCCCGGGCCGCGGCCTTGCGACGTAGACCTGCACGACTTCGTCCCCGGCGCGCGGTCCGTCGTTCTTCACGTCGACGACGACCTTGACGGCGCAGCCGGCGCACACGGCCCTTGGCGCGGGCGCGGCGAGCTTGTACGAGAACTGCGTGTAGCTCAGGCCATGGCCGAACGGGTACAACGGCTCGCCCTTGAAGTACTTGTACGTCCGGCCCTGCATGCCGTAGTCCTTGAACGGCGGCAGGTCGGCGGCGGATCGATAAAAGGTCACCGGCAGGCGGCCGGCGGGGCTGAAGTCGCCCGCGATCAGTTCGGCCACGGCCTGGCCGCCTTCGCCGCCCGGATACCAGGCCTGGATGATGGCCGGCACGTGCTTGTCGGCCCAGTTCAGCGCCATCGCGCTGCCGCTCATGTTGACGAGTACCAGCGGCTTGCCGAGCGCCCCCAGGCGTTCCAGCAGCGCTTCCTGCGGCGCGGGCAGGTCGAGGCTCGTGCGGTCGCCGCCCGCGAAGCCCGGCGCGTTGACCGACATCTCCTCGCCCTCCAGCTGCCACGTCAGGCCGCCCGCGTACACGACGAGATCCGCCGCGCGCGCCGCCTCCAGGGCGGCCGTGTCGTCGAAGCTGGGCCGCGTCCACTGCAGCTTCTGGTCGCCGTCCCAGCCGGTCTGCCGGGCCTCGATCTCGATCCGGTACACCTTGCCGGCCGCGAGTTCGACCGGCGTGTTCGACGTCGGCCAGGCGATGTCCCACAAGTCCGTGACGAGGCGTCCATCGACGCGGATGCGATAGCCCTGGCCGCCTTTCAGCCGCAGGTGATGCGGGCCGGTTTCGAAGGCGCGCAGGTAGCCGCTCCAGCGCGTGGAGGTCTTGCGCTCGACGTTGTCCGGCCAGCCCCAGCGGAACGCCGCCTGAGCACTGGTCGTGACGGCGGCCGGCGCGCCCGCCAGGTCGAGGTTGTCGAACCGTTCCGTGCGCACGCCGGGCTGGGCGCAGCCGGCGTCCAGGCACAG